>AXYY01000149.1 GCA_000485475.1 Candidatus Ancillula trichonymphae ImTpAt | reverse complement strand
ACCTAAAAACGGGCAACTTCACATCAGTACAAGCATAAAACGGTGCTGCTAAGAGCAACACGTAGTGGAAAGATTGCACCTGGAATTTGAAGCAGATGAAACATTATTATTACGATAATTTTATGCTATAATGCGGGGGGTGGATTATGGACACGATTAAAAAATTCTTTAAGATTGATCAGCGAAGTTCGAGTGTTCGGCGAGAAGTTCAGGGTGGGATTGTTACGTTTTGTGCGATGTCATATATAGTAGTTCTTAACGCGCAAATATTGAGTGGAAAAGATTCAGTTGCCGCAGTGCTGGATCCAGATAAGCTGGGGCTGGTGTCTCAAACAACTGCATTGATTGCTGCTGGCGTGATTACAATTCTCATGGGTATTGTGGCGAATGTTCCGATTGCAGTTGCTGCGGCTCTGGGCCTGAATTCATTCGTTGCTGCATGTGTATCAACAGTTCCTGGTGCTAGATGGGAGTTCGTGATGGGACTGGTTACCGTTGAAGGTTTGTTAATACTGATACTTGCATTGACTGGACTTCGAAAACTGGTGTTCGATATAATTCCACAGTCGTTCAGAATTGCTATTGGCGTTGGAATCGGACTGTTTATAACACTTGTTGGGCTATGGGACTCCGGTTTTATTTCAAAGGGAAGTGGCACTCTTTTACAACAACTTGGATCAATTCAAGAGAATGCACAACGAGCACTGGTTGTGGACTCACTTGGTGCGATTTTCGGCGGTTTCTGTTCAGTCTCCTCAAATTTTACTTGTATTGAGTCATCAACTACACGAAGAACTGGACTCGTATCAGTGACCATAGGGTTCCTCTTCTTGGTCGCCACATTTCTCGCACCACTTACTACGAGCGTTCCTGTGGAAGTTACGTCTGCAGCACTAGTTTTTGTTGGACTACTGATGATTTCAAGTGTGACGAAGAGATTGATTGGGGTAACTTGGTAGAAAGTTTTCCTGCGTTCATGATTATTATCATCACTCCGTTTGCATACTCTGTTGCAAATGGAATTGGTGCAGGTTTCATCACAATGGTAATTACTAAGTTGTTCTGTGGAAAAGTCAAGGAAATTCATCCGCTGATTTGGGGGAGTAGGTATTTACGTTTTTGGTATATTTTGTAAGGACTGTAGTTGTTATATTAGGGGGTTGATGTGTGTGCAATTGTAGATGAGACAAGCGTTGGTCGTTATCCGATACTTGAAGTTTATCCAGTGTTCGAGGGTGGTCGTTTTCCTGCGAAAGCAGTTGAAGGTGAGGTGCTGCCAATAACTGCCAAAATTTTTGGTGAAGGTCACAGTAAAATTGGAGCCACCGCAGTGCTTGAAGGTCCAAGTGGAATTCTGCACGCTGAGTATTTAATGAAACAAGTGAGGTACGAAGCTGATAATGACTGGCATTGTCTAGTGCAGATTGGTGAAACCACAGGATTGTGGCACTTCTACATTGAGGCGTGGTTCGATGCATACCACACATGGAAACATCAGGCAGAAGTTAAAGTTTCTGCCAACCAGGATGTTGAGGTCATACTTGCTGAGAGCAGTCAGGTGTTGAGTAGTTGGTCCAAGCAAAAAGATCTACCAGATGCACAAAGGAGAACGTTAACGACTCTCGCTAATCAACTCATAAACTCTTCAGTGCCCGCCAACAAGAGGCTCGTCAATGCAACTTCAGATGTAATTGAGGAGATTGCTGCAAGTCATCCATTTAGGCAGTTCGTTTCGCAAAGCAAGAAGTACCCCATAGCCGTTGATCGTAAATTGTCCTCATTTTCCGCCTGGTATCAATTCTTCCCAAGATCTGAGGGAGCAAAGCAGAAAAATGACGGCACATGGACTTCTGGAACATTCACAACTGCAGCCAAACGACTTCCTGATGTTAAAAATATGGGGTTCGACATAATCTACATGCCTCCGATTCATCCAATAGGTACAACCTTCCGAAAAGGTGCGAATAATGCACTTCATGCAGAGCCTGGCGAGCCTGGATCGCCCTGGGCAGTTGGTTCGAGCAACGGCGGTCATGATTCAATACATCCCGAGTTAGGAACTCTTCGCACATTCAGATCATTCATAGTGCAGGCGAAGGAACTGGGGTTGGAGGTTTCTCTGGACATTGCACTTCAATGCAGTCCGGATCATCCGTGGATAAAACAGCACCCAAACTGGTTCACGCACAAACCAGACGGTACGATTGCATATGCGGAAAATCCACCGAAAAAATATCAGGACATCTACCCCCTCAACTTCGACAACGATCCAGATGGAATAGTTAGGGAGGTGCTGAGAATTCTGCGCTTTTGGATTGAGCTGGGAGTTACCGTTCTTCGCATTGATAATCCGCACACAAAACCAGTGTGGTTCTGGGAAGTTGTGATAAAACAGATCAGGGAAACAAATCCAGAAGTTGTTTGGCTCGCAGAAGCATTTACCAATCCAATTACGATGAAAACACTTGGACTTATCGGCTTTGACCAGAGTCATTCGTATTTCTTGTGGAGAAACAGCAAGCAAGAATTGGCGGAGTTTTTGGATCAGATAAATAACGACGATGCATTCTGGTATCGTGCAACACTTTGGCCAACGACGCCCGACAATTTAACGGACTACCTCACGCACGGAGGAACTGCCGCACATGCAATCCGTGCCGTTCTAGCAGCTATGGGTTCAACAACTTGGGGCATCTACGCCGGATACGAACTTGTTGAATCTGTGCAGCGGCAGAATCCAGACGGCTCGCACGCACTGGAACATGTTGATTCGGAAAAATACCAGTTTAAGCAGCGGAACTGGAAAGACGCATCTAAGTACGGTATTTCAGACTTGATAACGACGCTCAACCGCATACGAAACAACCACATTTGTTGTCAGAATATGCACAATCTACTGGTCTATGCAACCTCAGATGACAATGTTCTGGCATTTTCGCGGCACATTTTTGGATCTTTTACCGCAGATGGAAAGGATGACACGCTGATAATCGTTGTAAACCTCGATCCGCATCAGGCACATCAAGCGGTGGTGTACCTCAATTTCGGCGCGCTGAATCTACCAGAAAAGTATTTTGCAGTTGACAAAATCACTGGAAAGCGCTACGAACTTGGTCACAACATCTACGTAGACTTGGCTCCAACAGTTGATGTCGCACACATATTTCATGTTCAGAGGTAGTTAATAACTGCGAGCCACACAAAAAACCGCAGATCATTTGCGTGCAGCGCACACAGTTATTCGCATTCTGCGTGACAGAATTCTTCTTCACAAACTGAAGCCAACTGCTGCAAGCTGTTCTCTGCCAGCGTCCATAATCATATCCATACTCCAGGTTGGTGTCCACACCCAGTTAATGTCAACAGCCTCAACCAAATGAGCAAGTGCATCCAACATCTGCACCTCAAGTGTATCAGTCAAGGGGCATGCGGGCGTGGTGAGCGTCACATTTACAGTTGCCGCACCCAACTCGTTGAAGTCGATGCCATAAACAAGTCCGAGGTCAACAATTGAAATGCCGAGTTCTGGATCAATTACACCGCTCAGTGCGTCCAGCATCGCCTTTCGAAGTTCTTCATTTTCGCTGGTGTTACTCATACGTACTCCACTCGTTCTAATAAACAGTTCCCATAGCATCTTGCACCTGACGCAAAGTTGAGCTGGCAATTTCGCGCGCCTTAACATTTCCGCTCCTGAGAACTGCGGCAAGATAATCCATGTTCTGGGACAACTCTGCGCGCCTCGTCCGGTGCGGCGCTAGAAAGTCATTCATCGCCTCAGTTGCCTTTGACTTCAGGAGGCCCGCACCATATTTGGGATCACGGTTGATTTCGTCCACAACCAGTTGCACATTCTGCTCATTCAGTTTCTGTCCTCGCGCAAGCACAATATACTCCAGCAAAGCACTAACTCCAGGCCGATTGGCAGGGTCATAGGAAATCTCGCGCGTAGAATCAGTTGCACTCTTCTTTATCAACGCCTCTGTCTCATCACTGGTCATTGCTAGAGATATTGCATTACCAAAACTCTTAGACATCTTGCCGCCATCAAGACCTGGCAGAAGTGGAGTACTAGACAATAACGCTTCAGGAAGTGGAAAAATACCGTCCTGTTCACAGAAGCGCTCGTTGAACCTGCGCGCGATAACTCTGGCGATCTCAATGTGCGGGAGTTGATCTTTGCCAACTGGAACAACATTTCCTTTACAAAATAGAATATCTGCGGCTTGATGAATTGGGTATGTCAAAAGAAGTCCTGACATTTTACCACCACTAGCCTCCAGTTCAGCTTTGACAGTTGGATTGCGCCGCAGCTCAGAGTCAGACACAAGTGACAAAAACGGCAACATCAACTGATTCAACTCAGGAATTTGCGAGTGCGCAAAAAAAGTTGTAGTTTTGGGATCAAGTCCAGCAGCCAAGTTGTCAAGCACAATGTTATATGCATTTTCAGCAACCGCACCCAATTCATCACGATCAGTTATGACTTGGTAGTCTGCAATTAAAACGAACACCTCAGTCTCCAACTGCTGAAGGCGCACGCGCTCCATAATAGAACCAAACAAGTGCCCAATATGCAGCAACCCAGTCGGTCGTTCACCAGTCAAAACTCTAAAAGCTGCATGATTCTGCTGAATTTTGGCTTCTAGTTCCTTAGATCTACCTAGGCTCGCCTCAAAAGTACTCGCTCTTTCATCATGCATCTCTGCTCCAGTTACTTGACATTATCCATCTTCTTGCCGGTTGCACACTCATCAGCAGTCTGCTTCACCCACTCAAGATATTCCTCCAACTCAGAAGTGAATTCATCACTCTGAACACCTTTTGCCCGCGTACCTCTTGCCTGAATGTCTTCAGCATGCGTACCACCAGTTAAACTATTTTCAAAGTTTTTCTCAACACTTAACTCACTAGTTAACGCATCGTAATCAGTATTCGGATTAAAATACTTAATTTCACGAGCAACCTTTTTTGCCATTGCTCTTTGACGACCTCTACTCATAACACCTCGATTCTACCTACTAACCTACTAATTCTACACATCCATCGCCCGGTTTTTTCTATTACTTCC
>AXYY01000148.1 GCA_000485475.1 Candidatus Ancillula trichonymphae ImTpAt | reverse complement strand
CTGTTACACCTGTGGAACCAGTTAAGTGCCCAATTGGATACGTCCTAGTTGTAAGTGCGTCGCCCACAACCAACCGCGAATACTCCTGCAATAATGTTAACCAAAATAACCAGGACCTCGTAAAACTGGTGCGCTGTTAGGGGTTTACTGATCCTGTTTGCTGCGTTGCTAGTTGAGCTGGGAGTTCGCTCACGCAAAAGGTGCTGTGCTGTTCACATGCGAGGAGGAAGTAGACTACTTTGAGGTTGAGGCAATCCTGAAGAACGCGAGCATCTGGAAACCAGTGACGCAAAATTCTGAAATCGTGAGCGCCAGTGCAACTCCACCAACTCCCACTTTCAGAGCAAAGATCAACATCAAGGGTATAGCGACGAGCACTCCAAGAGTTGTTGACGTGACTAGTGTGGTTTCTCTCTTGAGCGGAACAAGTATTGCAACGCCGATGATCTGCGAGATTGCGATCATGCAGAATGCGCCGCCAAAGATGAAGCCCAGTTCGTGCGAGACCTCAATTGTGCGTGCGGAGAACAATGCGGTGAGCGGAGAGAGTGCAAGTGTTAGGAAAATCCAGCCGCACATTCCAATTGCCGCAGAAATCATCACGCCAAGTTTCGCGCGGTACATGAGGAGTTCGGTCTTCTCGGGAATCCAGCCCTGAAGAGTCTGAGTAACTGGTAAAAATGCTTGAGTTGCATATTTGAAGAACTTGTCAGCGAGTGCGTAGTAGGCAAGTTGCTCTGGTAGCAAAATCTGCACTAGCACCAGCGATAGATTAACGTAAAGTGCAGCCATTGAAGCGGCCAAGAATCCAGACAGCATAGTTTTCAGCGCGCTGAATTGTTCTCTTGGAGAAACCCACACACTAGTTGGACGAATAATCTTCAGTGCGGCAGCTGGAAGAATCAGGTTGAAGACTAACTGCGGGAGCAAAAAGGACTCAGGTGTTCTGAAGAACCAGACGAAAACTAGCCCAAATAGTATTCCCAGGGCCTTCGGTAGCATGTCGTAGAAAAGCAGGCGTCTAGGGCGTGATTCCCCGATGTAGAACCACCACGCACCCAGATTTGGCAACAAGTAGGAAAGTGCACCTAATAGAATTACTCTGAGGCTGATTTGGCTAATTATGCACAAAAAGAGCGCCTGCACAACAACAGCAATCGCATACAACCAGATGCGTATAATAACTGAGCGCCCGTAGAATTCACGTCTTGATTCCGCTTTCATGCTCGCGACCAATCCGGAGCCGATAGTTCCCCAGCCGTAGGCGACAAATATTGCGAAAAACGTGGATATTGACTGGATCAGTGCGAGTTCTCCCCACAAAGCAGTGCCCAATTTTGAGATCAAGATGGGGATTGACAAGAGAGTTATGAGGGCATTTGCGAGCGTACTGGTTGTGAACTTGGTAATTTGTATGAAGATTTGTTTAAGATTTGGCATTAACCACATACGGGCCTCACTAGGCTAGCACGACCAACTTCTAAAACCACCTCAGCGCCAATCGTATTCTCCAAGTTTTTCAGTCCTTCAAAATGCGTACCTACTTCTCCAGCGAGCAAGTCCAACTTGCTGTCTGGAATTTCTAGCACAAAGACCGTTCTGGGGTTGTCCCTATCCGCGCGCTCAATTTTCTGGACATACTGACAACTTATCGCCAAGTTCTCCCTCTTGTTCAAGTTTGCAAACAGGTAGCTCAACTCGTCCGAGTTCCGGAAGAATGCATGAGTTGGAAGTGTCCGCACCCCTGAAATTGCGTAGTTAAGACTACCACCTTGATTCTCATCAGCAAGAATTAGTGAGTTCTTGGCTGACAACTTATCGCCAATCAGGTGCATCAACTTGACGTCATCACTGCTCAGACGGTTGTTAAAATCTAGGTTCGTCGCACTTCTTGCTTCTAATGCGGAAGTTGTTCCCAGCTGGAGTGCACTTACAACAACGAGAGCGCCAACCACCAGAATTGAAACTGCTCTTCGTTGCACTTGTACGTCCTTGAACTTGAAGAGTTTCTGAACTAGTTCTGAAAACTTGCTGTTTGGCTTGTTCAACCTGTTATGCAAAAACAGCAGCCCAAATGCGGCTAGTGGAGCGCAAATTACTCCAGTTGTCGCAATCATCCTGTGCGGGTTTGTGTAGATCACACCTGTTAAGAGCGCCCGCAGATTTGAGGAAGTTGAAAGTGTCAGCACATATGCGCTCAGGAATATTATCCACAGAATTACTAACCATCTAGTTTTTTTACTCTTCGCGCACGCACAAACTCCAAGAATAACAAATATGCTGAAGATGACGGGAACTGCGGGTGCATGCTTGCTGGCAACATTCAGGAAGTACATTCCAACTGCAACTAGCGGATTTGCAATAGTTGACAAATTGTAGTTGTCAGGATTCGGGCGAAGAATAATCCAGGCGGCGACGAAAATAGCAGTTAGTGCGACTAGTGGAATTTTACGCTTGCACTTTTGCCATGCGACAACGAGCAGTATTAACAAGTAGATTAGTGCAACACTTGGGTGAATCATGCCCAGAACTGGAATTATAACAACTACTGATAACATTGCGTTCAGGAGTTTTGACTGCTTGTGGGTGATCCAAATGCACAGGGGGAGTAGTTGTAGACCGAATGCAAATGGCCAGATTCCGCCCCAAGTCAGCAAGCGGTATGGAAGTGGAGCAGTTATACTTGCTGCGAGTGCGCCGAATAGATGTGCTTGGAATTTCAACTTCTGCGGCACAAAACTGGCAGTTAGTAGTGCGACTCCAACTGGAAAAATGAGCGCAGTGGCAACGAAATTCAGAGCAAAACATGCAGCAGTTGCAGGCACACCAAATACAGTCCCTAAGATTGCTGCGAGCGTGTGGTAACCAGATGGATAAAAATTTGCAGCAGAAAATGAGGTACTAGGCGGTGCAAGACCGGTCATAAACGCGCCGTTTTCCATGTTCATGAGTCGAAACGGTGACCAATTGCCGGTGTCCATAATAAAACGAACTGCGTTCAAATGGAAGACCTCGTCGAACAACTGTGGAATTGCCGATGTGCTGTTTAGTGCAACAGTTGCCAAAACCGCAGCGACGAAAACACTTGGAATAACGCCAAGTGCTGGAAAAAGTCTAGCTAGAAGTGTAAATCTCCACTGTAGAAATGGAATGTATGGGAAATGCCACGCCCGCTCCATCAACGTGCGGCTCATGACTAGTTCTCCAATTGCGTTGCTCTCGTGTTGAATATAATCTTGAACAACCTCGTTCACAACGGTTGCTCCCCCCCCCCCCGCGCGGCAGTCAATGCAATTAGATGGTCGTGCACCTTGTGCTTGCTGAAACTACCAGGAAATGGCAAAATGTCATCAAGTAGACTTGCTCTGAACACCGTCAAGGCACCAGAATACTCGTTGCGCAAGAAAAGGCGAAGAAATGAACAATTCTTGCGCTCGGTGTTCACCTTGAGAAGTTCCAGTTCAGCTGTCTTACTGGTGTACTTCATGACTCGCGCCTGCCCCGAAACTAGTGTATATTCTTCAAGATGTGGCAGTAACTTCTCCAGTTTGTCGCTGTACCAATTGTCATCTTGGTCAGAAAGTGCGACCCAAGTAGCGTGCGGGAACTGCTCCTTAGCCGCTTCTAGTCCGCGCGCGAAGTTGTCATAAAACCCTAGCCGCTTCGAATTCTCTAGCACTTTGAACCGCTGATCATTGCTGGTGATTTTGTTAACTAATTTTTCAAGTTGGCTCATCGTGCAGTTTTTGGACGGATCATGGGTTACTACGCAACTCCAAGATTTAACACTCTGGTTCATTATCGAGCGTAGCTGTATTGCAAAAAGCTCAGGATTTGGCCCGTAAGTTGCCAGAACGATGACACCATCGCCTGAAAATGGTAGTTGCTGCATTAAATTATCTCCACGAACTTCTTAGAACTTTTCTTGAAGTATTGTGACGAGCAGTAGAGCAGTAAACCTAATAACATCAGTGGAATTGCGCAATACACTGGATTTGAAACTGTGCTCCAAACGGTCTCAGTGCGATCAGTGATCAGATTATAACGAATGTCCTGTGTTACTTGCGCAAATGGATTTAGGAGGATGATGCGTGCAACAACTGGACTAAAATCTTCAACCATAGACATCGGGTACATTATTGGAACTAGATACATCATCGCCTGCAAAATAATCTCCCAGATATAACCGAGATCCCTGAAGCGGACATAAACCGCACTCAAAAAGAACGACATTCCAGCGATGATAATGTAAAGTTCTAGTATATTTATGGGCAGCAGAAAAATTGTCGCCCGGAAATGTACACCTGAAACAACTGCGAAGAGTACTACAACAATTAGATTTAGCAAGAAGTTGATGAGTGACGAAATTGTTCCCGAAATCACAATTATATACTTCGGCAACGAAATCTTGCGCAGTAGATCACCTCTAACAACGATTGATGTCAGCCCCTGCATAGTCGCTTCCTGAAAAAACGAGAATATGACAACTCCGAGTAGTAGATATACTGCGAAATTTGGGAAATCCGCGCCGACTCTGAAGAACTTGACAAAGACGATGTATAGAATTGCAAACATCATCATAGGTTTTACTAGTGTCCATAAGTAGCCCAAAATAGAATCTTGATACCGCAACTTGAAATCAGTACGAACCAGTTCAGTCAGTAAAGATCTATTACGCTTTGAGAAAATCTTGAACATATTGATCTCTGTCTAAACTCCATACATTCCAACACCCTCATAAGTCCAGCCAGATTGCATGAGACGGATTTTCTCAGCAAGATTTGTCGTGTAGAAGTGCTTGCCAGAATGCTGGTTGACTAGTCGATGAACTTCAGCATCTCCAACGCTGCGAAATACAACTCCCTCGACCGAGTAACCGTGCGTTCTTAAAACAGCAACTTCGAGTTGGTTCGTAGTCCAGAAGTGTTTACCGCCCCCGTAAAGTCTTATGACGGGGGTTCCAGCAGATGAACTTCTCCAGGTCACGCCTTCGCTGTCCCAACCGTGCACCTGCATAATTTCAGCCTCGCCGACATCTATAGTCCAGAAATGTTCTTCAGATGCATTATTAACTAGGCGGTAGACATTTTGAACTGCTGGTGGTTCGATCGCATTTGATTTCCATGCAATACCCTCAAGTGCCCACTGACCAGTTGCGATCAGCGCAGAAGCGTATTGCTTGTTGGCTGTGTATTCATGTGTTCCGTACGTCACGTTTAGCAACCGCAGAACCTCTCCGCCGGTTCCGGTGACCTTGAATTTGTTGGACGCAAGGACTGATGCGCCACGTGAAGAAACTAGTGAATCCTTTTCAGCCTCACTTGTTGTGTAAAGCTTTTCATTTCCAACTTTAAGTTCGTAAATTCCAACGGTTCCGTTCATGTCGTTCTTCCAAGCAATTCCAGTATAACTCCAACCATTTTTCGCGTTTACGATTTTCGCGACTTCTCTAGTGCTAGAAGTGAGCTGGATTTGATGAGTTTTTTGATTCGTCAACTTGTAGGTATAATTGCTATCATCAATCATGTCTGGATATGCATTGAACGATGCGCCTTCAAGTGTCCACTGACCAGTTGCGACCAGTGAACTAATTTCTTCTTTATTCATGGTCCAGAAATGTTCTGAACTTGCTTTATTTATTAGGCGGTATACTGGTTGTCCACCAAGAGCGTCGTGCCAGCCAACGCCATCAAGTGATGCACCATTTTGCAGTAAGCTGCGGGCCTCCAGCACATCTGAGGTGTAGAGGTGCTCAAAACCTCTGAAGAAGCGATATACCGGTACTCCAGTCTGCCGTTCATAAAATGCAATACCCTCGTATTTGTAGTCTTGTAGCATCAGGTTATTTCGTTCCGCTGCAGAGTCGGTGTAGAGGTGACGCCCATTAATTCGATTGATCAGGCGGTAGACCGCATACGGGTAGTTGACTGCATCTGCTGAACGATCCAGTATGATCCAGTTGCCAGTTTGCCCAAACCACTCAGTGTAGTAACTGTAGAAGTTGCGATTACCGTATGCTGAGCATTCATCACCTGTTCCATGACTTGTTGCCAATGCTGCGGAATTTGGTGTATATGGCGTGTAGTTATAAAGAGCTGCGGTCGCGTCGTTATACACGAAGACTTGTTTTGTGCCGCATGAAGTATTCGGAGAGTATCGAATATTGTTCGTAACACCCGCACGTACGTTGTAGTTACGTGGATTTGCGCGATACACGCGGAACTGGTTCGCAGCCCGGTACAACTGGTTGTAAAGGCCAAAGAACTCCTTCTTGCAATCACCAGGAGTTGTGTCCGAGCAGCCATACCCCATTGCAGTTCTGTACCTTGCCTGCAAAGCAGCCTGATCGGTGTGCGTTACGATACCTCCCTCTTTCTGCAAAGTAACGAGAAGAACTTTTTCTGAAATGTTGCAGATTGTTGAAACTTCCGAAATCATTTGTGCGAGCGAAAGCGTTCTTCCACCGTCGACATGTCCACAATACTTACCATCTTGAGTAACAGTTTGCGCAATGTAATTCTTGGCGCAAAACGCACCTTGACAGTTAGGGTTGATGTTCCCTAGAAAATCTTGTATTTGAGCAGTAGACATGGTTCCATGTGTATAGAACTCGCTATCAGTAATAATAAGTCCAGCATTAAATCGTGACATATCTGCAGCGTCAGCTTTCTGCGGTAGGGCTACGAAAACAGCAGTGGTAACGACAAGTAACGATAATACCAACGAGCACGCTAACTTCTTTATCAGCGCTCTGGTTTTAGATTCCTCTTTATATTTAAAATAATTCATAACAATTGTATTATAGCATACAATGGATTAGATTTCTACTTATATCTTTACCCTCAATTTGTGCTTGCGTTGAAAAGTGCGGAATGTGGATGTGTAATGTATAATTTGATCGCTTAACAAAAACTTAACAACTGTGACGCCATAAGTTGTGTTATAATAAGGGTCAGGCAAAAGTATAAAATAAACATGATGAGGGAGAGTGTGATGGTCGATGTGAAGACTAAAGAAGACGTGGAGAAGATTATCCACGGTGAGGATGTTGAGTTTGTTGATGTCCGTTTTGTGGATTTACCTGGTGTTCAACAACACTTTACAATTCCGGTTGATGAGTTTTTAGAGATTGCGTTTGAAGGTGGACTTGCATTTGACGGGTCTTCAATTAGAGGGTTTCAGGCGATTAACGAATCTGATATGAAACTAGTTCCAGACGTTTCAACTGCGTATTTAGATCCGTTCCGGGAGCACACAACGCTTAATGTTACATTTTTTGTTGTTGATCCAATTACTAATGAACCGTATTCAAGAGATCCGCGTCAGGTTGCTGCAAAAGCTGAGAACTATTTGCGCTCAACTGGCATTGCTGATACTGCGTTTTTTGCGCCAGAGGCTGAGTTCTACATTTTTGACGATGTTCGTTTCCTGACTTCCCCAAATGAAAGTTTCTTCGAGATAGATTCTGTTGAAGGTGCTTGGAACACTGGTGAAAAGGAAGTTGGCGGAAATCTGGGTTATAAGCCACGGTACAAGGGCGGTTACTTTCCAGTTCCTCCAGTTGATCACTTTGCGGATCTGCGCGATGAAATCACTTCAATTTGTGCGGAATCTGGACTGAAAATTGAACGTGAACATCACGAAGTGGGAACTGCTGGACAACAAGAAATCAACTACCGTTTCAATACACTAGTGTATGCGGGTGATGATTTGCTGAAGTTCAAGTACATCGTTAAGAACGCAGCGTGGGAGTCGAACAAGTCTGCAACATTCCTGCCTAAACCTATATTCGGAGACAACGGTTCTGGCATGCACTGTCACCAATCATTGTGGAAAGATGGTAAACCACTGTTTTTCGATGCGAACGGTTATGGTGGACTTTCGGACTTGGCTCGTTGGTATATTGGCGGATTGATTAAGCATTCCGGTGCTGTTTTGGCGTTCACTAATCCGACAACCAATTCGTATCATCGTCTAGTTCCTGGATTTGAGGCACCTGTCAATTTGGTTTACTCTGCGCGTAATCGATCCGCGGCAATTCGTATTCCTATTACCGGTGACAGTCCAAAAGCTAAGCGTATTGAGTTTCGCGTTCCAGATCCTAGTTCAAATCCGTACTTGGCATTTAGCGCGCAGTTGTTGGCTGGACTTGATGGTATTCAGAACCGGATTGAACCGCCGGCTCCAATTGACAAGGACATTTACGAACTACCACCTGAGGAGCACGAGAACATCAAGCATGTTCCAGCTAGTTTGAGTGAAGCTATCGACGCACTAGAGGAGGATCACGAGTTCTTGACAGTTGAAAATGTGTTTACACAGGATCTCATCGACACTTGGATTGCATATAAACGAGTAGAAATTACCGAGTTCAGTTTGCGTCCACACCCGCATGAGTTCGAGCTCTATTACGATTGCTAGTATTTTTTATAACTATTCACAATGTGCGCACCAGCTTAGCTACTTTTCTGTATGATTTTGTTACTAGGCTGGTGCTTTTTATCGTTGTGAGAGGCTATGTAATGTAGACGAGTTTAATTTTTTAGTTATGGTTTTGTTTGCAAAATGTCGTAGGGGTGTGATATAATAGGTTCCGAGTTGTTATATGAGTTACATGAAAGGAAGTGTTATGGCTCAAAATGTTAATACGCAGTGCGTTTCGGATGGTGGTGTATCAATTTGGCTTGATGATTTGAGTAGGGATAGACTTAATTCAGGTTCGTTGCAAGCACTGATTGCTGAGAAAAATGTGGTTGGGGTGACTACTAATCCTGCAATATTCCAGAAGGCTATTCAGGGTAAGGGCGCATATGATGAGCAGATTGGAGAACTTGCAAAAAAAGGTGCGTCAGTTGACGAGGTCATTACTGAATTGACAACTACTGATGTGCGTGCTGCCGCTGACATTTTCAGACCGGTTTATGGCGCAACAAACGCGGTTGATGGGCGAGTTTCTATTGAGGTTGATCCGCGTCTAGCACACGACAGTAAAGAAACGGCTAAGCAGGCAGAAGAACTCTGGACGAAACTAGACCGTTCTAATGGCATGATCAAGATTCCTGCCACCCTTGAATCTCTTCCTGCGATTACTGCAACTCTAGCTAAAGGAATTTCTGTAAATGTGACGCTGATTTTTTCAAAGAAGCGGTACTTACAGGTGATTGGTGCGTACATCAGTGGAATTGAGCAGGCGCATAAGAATGGACATGACTTGACGAAAATTGCGTCAGTTGCATCATTCTTCGTGTCTCGTGTTGATACTGCAATTGATAAACAACTGGAAGAGATTGGAACTGCAGAAGCTGAAGCGTTGCTCGGAAAATCAGCACTTGCAAATGCCAGAGTTGCTTTTGCCGCGTATGAGAAGGCGTTTGCAACTGACAGCCGTTGGGCTGCACTAGAAGCCGCAGGAGCAAAAAAACAGCGGCCACTTTGGGCATCGACAGGTGTTAAAAATCCTGCATATTCTCCAACTCTTTATGTTGATGAGTTGGTTGGTCCAGATGTTGTTAATACTATGCCAGAAGGAACACTCAACGCAGTTGCAGAGCAGGGGCATGGCGGTGCGGACAAACTTTCAGGACTAGGAGATGAGAGTCAGCTGATTTTAGATCAGGTTGAAGCGCTTGGAATTTCGGTGTCCGCAGTGTTAGACAAGCTGGAAAAAGACGGTGTTGATGCGTTTATCAACGCGTGGACAGAGCTGATTGGTGATGTGCAGAATAATATTGATTCAAAGAAATAAGTACACAAGGTAAAAACAAGATAAAAAGGAGGAAGTGAGATGAAGTCAGTAGAAATTGAGGTTGTTGGCGGTGCGGGCGATAGTAGTGGTAATCCAGATAACTCTAGCGATAGTTCGTCGCAGGTAGTGATCGCCGATGTTGATGGTATTAAGGTATCTAGTGCAAATGTAGACTCTTCGTCGAGGAGTGAACATTGTTACTGGTGACAAAAGAGAAGAAGCCTATGTCGAAGAAGAATAAAACTATTGTTATGGTTGCTAGTATGGTTGGTGCAATTGGCTTAATAGTTGTGCCAGTGTTCCTCCTTGCGTTCAGTTCATTTAGCAAGAACTCTTTTGGTGACCACAACAATGCACTTAAGAAATTGAGTGTGACGGTTCCGGAAAACAAAAAGGAGGCACTAACTGTTGATGAGAGCACACTTGATGGCATTGAGAAGATAGACAAAGTCTCTGGTGTGGTTCTGAAGGACGGCACTGGCGAAACGATTTCAGTTGGTCGTCAAGCCAATATTAGGTACTTGATGTACGCGTATGCAGCCGCGAAAGCGCCAACAGCAGATGCGAGTAATCCGGAGAATGCTGCCACATCTAGTGAAAATCAGGAGAAGAAGTGGCAGAAGTTTATGTCTTCTTGGGATTTTGGGAAGTCTATGCCAGTTGAGATCTTCGGCGATGAAGATAAGTTGCTCTCGGAGATTTCCACCAGTAAACAGACGGATCCAACTGTATACAGGTTGAGTAAACTTTGCAATGACAAGAAGGTTGGTGCGACATTTGCGCTTTTCATGCCATCTTTGGAGACTGGTGATGATGCAAAAATTCTAATTGTTGGTGAAATTATTAGCCAGACAGATTTGAGTGTTGATCCGGACGCTCCTAAAATTAGTTATGATGTGCCTGCAAATGCTCCAGAGGTTAAGTTTGATGAGAACAGTAAGCCAACAACAATTAATGTTCCTGGTGATTTCCAGAAGAGCGATGCCGTGTACGTCAAGGTTTTGAAAGCTGGTGATGACGATGACGTCGCACTAGATTCGACAGTTTCCGTGCATTATACGGGCTGGTTGCTTGACGGGACCAAGTTTGATTCATCGTACGATCACGGTGACAAACCAGTAGATATTTCATTGAACGATGTCATTAGAGGTTGGCGTTATGGTATTGCTGGACAGAAAGTGGGCGCGAAGTTGGAGTTACTAATCCCATCTGAACATGCGTATGGTAAGCAAGCGACTGGTAAAGTTCCAGCTGATTCGTATTTAGTGTTTTACGTTGAGGTGAATAAAAAAGTAGTTAAGGGTGATGCTGGAAAACCAGCTAATCAGTAGTTTTTTTCTGTGAATATATGGGGGAACGATTGAGCGACGATGTAGTTTGGCTTTCTGAGGCTGCGTATTCGAAGTTGAAGGAAGAGCTTGAGTATCGTAAAGGTCTGAAGCGTGAAGAGATTACCAAGGGAATTGCCGCAGCTCGTAATGAAGGCGACCTGAAGGAAAACGGTGGCTATCATGCTGCGTGCGATGAGCAGGGGAAGAATGAGGCGCGGATAGTTGAGTTGGAGCACAAGTTGGAGCACGTGAAGATTGGTACCGATGCAGATTCTAGTGCAAGTCTTGATTCTGTTGCTCTAGGGCTCGTGGTTACTGCACGCATCAACAAGGCGGACGATCCGATTAGATTCATTCTGGGCGCGCGCGAGAATGCAGATGCGTCTTCTGGAATTGATGCGTTTTCCCCCTCTTCACCGCTGGGGGTTGCGATTCTGGGCGCAAAGGTGGGGTCTGAGGTTAGTTACAGAGCTCCAAATGGCAAGGACATCGTTGTGAAGATTATTGCGGTAGATAGAGTTGGATGAAAAACTTGCGTTAAAAAGTGATAGGAAACAACTGTTTAGTGGTATAAGTGCTGCTGTTCTTAAGAACTTGCCCATTTTAGTTGTTACGCTTTCTTCTGTAATCGTTTGTCTAGTTGCCCTTTTGCTGCTGTTTATTGCAACTGGACTTATGAGCCCTCCAGATTCTAGCATCTCCAGCTTCGATGCGGTTTCAGCGGCGGTTGATATGGCCACGAACTTCTGGATTGCGGGCAGTGGTGGACAACTTGTGCTCAACAATTTGAACATCGATGTCGTTCTACTAGGCATAAGTCTCTTCTCGTTCGTTGTGTGCTACTTCATGATTAAACTGAGGCGGCCGATGTCAGTTGCATCACTACACTTCGGCGCATTTTGTTACACAGTTATTGTTATCTTAATCTCTTGTTTTCTTGGCGTGCAAGACGTCTCGCACATTCTACGAGTTATCATTATTTCCTACTTCATTTCGTTTACTGCTTACTTGGCTGGAAACTCGTCATATTCTATTTCAGATTATTTACGGAGAACTGCACTACCCAGCCAGTTTTATGCGCCTTTGTATTCTGCTGCGGTTATGGTGTTATCCATCATCACATTGGCTTCTCTTGCGTACTTCTACGGTTTGTCAACGAATCTAAAAGCAGCAGAAGCCATTTTCGAGTCCTTAAATGCTGGACCCTGGGAAGCGATACTGATTTCGTTTCTGGAACTATGTGCACTGCCCAATTTTGTGTTCTGGACAGTTGGCGCATTGTTTTCCACTGGTTTCAGTTTCGCTGGTTCGGTCTACGCCTTCACAAATTCAACTCCTGCAACTTTTCCACTGCCGATTTTGAGCGCCGCAACGTTTTCAGGTACTCAGAATTCCAGTTCCATGCACTTTCTGTTATCGGTCATTTTGTTGGCATTGGGTCTACTGAGTGCAGTTTGGTTATTCGCACGAACTTCAAAAGAGCCACAATTCTTTTTCAGCCGCAGTCGATTTTTTAAGCAAGATCCGCACAAACTGGTCTTTTTGGAGATTCTTAACAATTTCATTTATCTAGTTTTAACCATTACGGTTCTTTTCTTGATGTTGGTAGTTCTTAGTGTAATTTCTAGTGGTTATATTTATAATACCATTAACTCACGAATTGGAGTGCAAGTTCTAGTAACGGCATTTAGCGTAGTGTCAAAAGTAACTTGTTCCGCATTTGCAGTGTTCACGGTCAACTCAATGTGCAAAGTTGTCAAATCCAAAAAAACTACTGTTCAAGATATAAGCGATGTTGAAGTAGGAAAAAGTGGTATAATACCATATAATAAGGGTGGCGGAAGTAAAAGAGGACAAGAGAGAGAGAGAAAATCGACGTGTTGGAATTTCAATTGAACAACTGCGAGAAGAAACAGATTAAGCGGGCACTTGTTTCGGTCTACGACAAGCACGGACTTGACGTTTTGGCGAGGGCACTGGATGGTGCTGGTGTTGAAATTGTCTCCACTGGTTCGACTTGTGGTGCGATTGAGGCGCTAGGAATTAAGGTTGTGCGCGTTGAGGAAGTGACGAATTTTCCGGAGTGCCTGGATGGGCGCGTTAAGACGCTGCACCCGCACGTACATGCCGGGATTTTAGCAGATGTTGAGAATGTCGCACACAAGCAGACGCTTAAGGAACTTGAAGTTGAGCCGTTCGACTTGGTAGTTGTCAATTTGTATCCATTTGTTGAAACTGTGAACGCCGGCGCCGAGTTCAGTGAGTGCGTCGAGAAGATTGACATTGGCGGACCTTCCATGATCAGGGCGGCTGCGAAAAACTTTTCAAATGTCGCAGTTGTGAGCAGTTTAGATGACTACGGTGATGTGTTCGAAAAGATTGCAGCTGGTGGTTTGACGATTCAGGACCGGTTTGAGTTAGCGAAAAAAGCGTTTCAATACACTGCTGCTTATGATGTCGCGGTTGCGAACTGGTTTTCGAAGTTTGAAGACGGTATTCCAACATGGTTTGCTTCAACTTGGAGCAAAAAAACTGATCTTCGCTATGGCGAGAACTCGCACCAAAGAGCCGCAGTTTACCTTCAGGAGAACAGAATTGGCGCGTCTGAACATGCAGATTTAGTAACCGCGAAGCAACTTGGCGGCAAGGAAATGAGTTACAACAACTATACGGACGCGGGTGCGGCCTTGAGGGCGGTTTCGGATTTTGGTTCACCTGTGGTTGCAGTTGTCAAGCATTCGAACCCGTGCGGAGTTGCACTTGGCAGGAGCGTAGTTGATGCATATGTGAGGGCGTTTGCATCAGATCCAGTTTCTGCGTATGGGGGAGTAGTTGCCACAAATAGGGCAGTAACAAAGGAGATGGCTGAGGCCCTGAGTCCAGTTTTCACTGAAGTGATTGTTGCACCCAAGCATAATGCAGATGCACTTGAAATTCTGCGGAAGAAGAAGAATTTACGCATTCTTGAAGTTGGCGCAGAACTTGGAGGCTCTAGCACTGTGCTGCAGCCCGAGTTGCGGCATATTTCTGGTGGATTATTACTTCAGGACAGCGACGTTTTCCAGGCGCCTGGAGATGATGTGGCCAACTGGACATTGGTTAGTGGAGCGCCGGCGGACACGAAGACTTTGGAGGACCTTGAGTTCGCATGGCGCGTGGTTCGCTCGGTCAAGTCTAATGCAGTTCTACTTGCTGTGGATAAGGCGACAGTTGGAATCGGGATGGGGCAGGTTAACAGGCTCGACTCTTGTGGTTTGGCAATTTCTCGTGCGAATGAACTGGGCAAGAAAAACAGTTCTGGCACTACCCCGCAACGGGCGGTGGGCAGTGTTGCTGCATCAGATGCGTTTTTTCCATTTGTTGATGGGTTGCTGTTGCTGATTGATGCAGGTGTTCGGGCAGTTGTTCAGCCCGGCGGTTCGATTCGCGATGAAGAAGTAATCAATGCGGCAAAAGACGCCGACATCACCATGTATTTCACAGGTGCTCGTCATTTTGCGCACTAGTTCGTCCTCCGCAAGTTGCTTGCGCGTTCAGGTGTTGATGAAAACTTAAGAAGTTTTGCAGTTGTTTGACAATTTACTAGAAGTATGCTATACTAAACAGTGACAGTTTGTTGCGTAGTGCAATGGATACTCATACTCTCTAAGAGAAGGAGAAGTATAAGAATGCTGAGTAAGAGGCGCATCGCTACTATGCTTTCGGCATTAGCGATTATAGTGGGTGGTGAGGTGTCTTTTATAGGCATAAACCACGCTAATGCGAACAGGATAGTGTATTCGCGTGTAATATAAATATAGCATCGATATGCAAAATACGGTTGTCAAATCTGGTGAAGGTCATATCACCCCACCTGTCCGTATAGTCCGAGTAACCCGAAGACGTATGAAGGTTTTGTAATTGCTAACACCATTTGCAATACTAAAGTTGTTGATGGCGTTGCGGTAAACGTTGATTGGTAAGGATTTCGCCAATTATGACGAGATTAGCAGTACACAGAAAATCCTGGTATACTAAGGATTTCTTGTTAATTGGAACCGATCCAGGTGCACTACAAATCTCTTTCCTTGTTGACAAAAATAAAGTCAGTGATCAAACTAGACAATATTTGGCATACAGTTCCAACTCCAAGTGATAAAAACCCGGTGCAGTGATGAAGTGCTTGCTACACCGGGGTTGTAACCCTCTGTAAAGTAAGTTAGTTAAGACTTGTGTGCGCGCGCTCTAACTGTAGGGCATCATCGCAGTGTGCGGACACCTCAGGAGAGTGCGTAACTATTATATAATACCTATTGTCCTTCGCTAGCTCGGTGAATATGTCTACAATTTCTTCTTGTGTTTTTGAGTACAGGTTTTTCCAGTAGGTTCATCCGCTAGAATCACCTTCGGATCATAACTGAGCGCACGAGCAATTGCAACGCGCTGCTGTTCACCTCCAGACAAGTGCAAAATCTCCTTGTTGGTGCATGACAGATCAAGGTCAACACGTCTGAGCAGTTCAGCAACAATCTCCTTCTTGCTGCGTATGAACTTTTCCCAGATGCATCCATTGACAAGATGATATTTTCAGCAACTGTTAAGTTCGGCAGTAGATTGAACTCTGGAATGTAACACCAACATCTTGTGAACGGTATTTGTACTTGTTAATCTTCGTCAGATCCTTAAAATTGAACTCTACGCACCCGCTAGTTGGATTGGTTAAACCCGCGAGCAGTGAAAGAAGAGTGGTCTTTCCAGAACCAGATTGTCCAACAACTTCGTAAATTTTACCAGACTCAAAACTGTGGTTAACGCCTTCTAAAACTGGTTACCAACCTTGTATGAATATGAAATGTTTTTTAACTCTAAAATTGCCATAATGTACTCCCTCCAACTAATTACGGTCCGCTAGTATTTGCAGTGGCTCTCATATCGGACAACGAATCCAGCTGATACAACTGATGCAACAGCAACTAGTAGTATTCCAATTCCGACCAATTCGAGCAGAACTGTTATATTTACTGTTGCATTAATTTTGTTAATATATTTCGCATTACTACTGGTTCCGAACGGATTTGTGTTTCTACGAGCCGCATTTCCGGGAGCACCTGCACCTTCCCTGCTGGAACCGTGCCCGAAATTCTGCTGCGTAGTTTCTGACTTGGTCTTTTGTACTTCAACCTGCGAAGATAGCAGCGCATTTGCAACTGGTACCGATGCGGTTGCTCCAATTCCAGTTCCTATTACAATTGAGATGATTGTGACCGCTAGTAGTTCGGTTCGGCAACGAACTGGGTAACCACCTTCGGTTTTGAGACGCCTATTGTCGTAAACACACCAATTTCATACTTGCCTCCCTAATGTTGAAGATGTTGATAACTGCAAGTATTATGGCTCTTAGAAGTAGCACAACCAGCAGAAATATTTTCGCAAATTTACTCAGGTTCTAAAAGTACCGGTTCGCTTTCGAAGTTCGAAATGTCCGCACTAGATATTATGTAGTCCTCACTGAGTCCAGCTGCACGCACCTCGGAAACAAAGGCGTCGTAGTTTGATTTGCTCGAGAACACGAAGGTATTTGAAACTCTTGGTGTGAATGCGGATGAAGACTCAAATGTCTGCCCGCTAGGCCCTTGTTAGAGTTTTTGAAACTGCAGTTGATTTACCCTTCTCCTGAATGCCTGCAACGGTTTTATAATTGGTGAAGATGTTTTGTTAGAACTGGTATAATGTCTTCTGCGCGTAAATTACCTGCGGTAGAACTTTCCGATTCTTGCTTGTAGATTCCAACTACTTTTAGTGTATAACTTTCTGCTGAGTTGTTTGGATTTCCAACTGCGAATGTCGAACCAACTGTAACTTTGTTGTAGTCTGCCAATTCTTTACTGATTATGCAGTTGTAGTTCGCAGCATCGAATCCAAAAACTGCTCTATCTACTATTTTTTCAGTTGAATTCTCACGAATCCAGTCATTGCGTCAGTTGAGGAGTAACCGGTCAGCGTGAAAGCACTTTGTGCCACCTGACCTCCTCCAGGACCTCCTTTGCCTGGACCTTCGTTGGCGCGTCCTG
>AXYY01000147.1 GCA_000485475.1 Candidatus Ancillula trichonymphae ImTpAt | reverse complement strand
AAAAACTAGCCAACATCTTGTATAAACGACTGAAGTAAACAACTTTTGCACAAACTCCACCCGAAAAGTGCGGAAAAACCACTCAAGACTTAGGCAATGTACGAGCGAATGAACCACTGGAATTGTTCAAGGTTCAACAGAAAATCTTGAACAACATTTGAGCTGATGAGATCTGCGGAATCTAATTCGCTAATGACACTCCCCACGCAGAATCGTTTCAGCAGCTGTGTACTGCTCGTCTAGTGCCTTAAGATGCTCAAGTTGTACCCGCCTTGCCAGCAAGTGGATACTGCGGTAGATTCTGCTTGGCAGTTTCCAAAACCGAAAAAGGGTAAACCATTCTCGGATTACCCCCCCCCCCCGCGCGCCGCAATCCTTTCTGCAGCAGCATCAACTGCCTCGCGCACTTGATCAATCTGCAGGTCCAGCATCTCATGAACTGCAACAAAATTAGGTCCAGTAACATTCTCCAGTGCGCGTGTTCCAGAGTGAGTGCCAAATCGTTGTTAAGCACATCAACAACTAGTCGTAGATTTTCCACAGCCGTATTCGTCTGCTCGTTCGTTAAAGCTGGTATTCCCATAATCCACCACTCTTCTTCTTATCAACCTCTCTTCTTTTCTTCAAGAAGACTTGATGTTTATCATATCATACAGATTACGCATTGTCAAGAAGTTTACACACGTTCATCTGGGCATTCAACTACATACGCACTGGCTTGTTTGATACACCTCTAACGGCATCTTTCCACATACGCTGAGCTCTAGTTTCGGCATTCTCAAGTTTATTTATAGAAGTTGCACTCACTACTCCAACTCCGCGATTTGTGCAAGTTAATGCAACGGCTAGTGCGTCGAATGCATCTGGAGGTGCCAATATACCAGAATTCAAGCCAAGTAGAATTGAAACTGCGTTCACAACTTGTTGTTTGTGTGCGCGTCCGTTTCCAGTAACTGAAGTTTTAACTTGTGAAGGTGTAAAATGTTCAACTCGATAACTCTTCCTGCGAGACTGCACCATAACTAGTCCCATAACTTGGGCAGTTCCCATTGCAGTATTTGGATTATGCTTGGTGAAAAATGGACGCTCAATCGCAACAACCACCTGTTCATGACTTCTAAATGCACCAAACAGCGCGCACAGTTTATCATCAAGTTGCATTAAACGGTCTTCGTGCGTAAATCGAGGACTGGTCGTTAGAACTTGTGCCCGCACAAACTTGGGCGCCCTACTAGGAGTTGTATTTTCTTCCAGACTTATAACACCAACTCCGCACCTTGTGAGCCCTGGATCAACTCCAACAACTATCAAACTACACCTCTATCTTATGAGCGCCTTGTTGGTGATTTTGTACAGTAGACTCTTCTTTTCAAGCGTGGAAAATCCTTGTGCGGTTAGTCCAACTTCCTCTTGGTAGACAATATTCCCAACGATTTTCTGCACCTTGGGCGAATTATCTACTGGCTGCATACTCACGAAGCTGATTTTCTGAATCAACTCCTCTTTTGTCCCCGCATTAGCCAAACTGCTCGAAAGCAACCCGGCAAGTGAATCCAGGCTAAAAGAGTTCGAAGTTTGATCCAGTTGAATTTGAACTGAGCCGATAAGTGCGCCCGCAGAATCAAAAAAGGTAACAGTATATGCAGGTTTTGTGTTACTTTCAGCACTTCCGACAGTTGCAAACGAGAGTTGTGGATTAAATCTAGCAGCCGCAGTTTTAACCACACCAAAAAGCCCATGAGCAGGCACCGCACTAGGAATATACGCATAATCTTGTGAACCGTCATCCAAACTCCGCGCAAACTTGGCAGCTGCCAAAAGAGCACTCTTTGCGCCACCAGAACCTGTAATTTCGATGTTCCAGATGCCATCTTCAAGAAAATCTGTTTCCACTGTCTGGACTTCACCACGCACCAAATCAACGGTCTTCGTTTTT
This sequence comes from Candidatus Ancillula trichonymphae ImTpAt, assembly GCA_000485475.1. Classification (GTDB taxonomy): domain Bacteria; phylum Actinomycetota; class Actinomycetes; order Actinomycetales; family Bifidobacteriaceae; genus Ancillula; species Ancillula trichonymphae. Next base: position 8,506 of record AXYY01000147.1, on the reverse strand, counting down.
GGAGCACCTGAATCGTTGGACTTCTTGTAATTTAGGGTAACCGTGGCTTTTTGCTCGTGAATTTCAGGAGCAAGAATTTGCAGACTTGTTCGAAAATGAGGGTCTTTGCTAACTTTTACACCTGGTAAGTAAACCGTTTCAGAAAGGCTACTACTTTGTAAAAAATCCAGTCCTCTTGGCGTCAACTTGTCCATTTCGTGCGTGTAAACCGTTGCTGCAATTGGTGAAAAGTTGGACTTCAAGTGAACTGCAACAACATCCTCGTCCTGAGCGCCAGATGCCAAGTTCACGAGGGTCTGAGCGCGCGCGTCAACTCCAACAGTTTTGCCGGCACCGTATTTCAATGAACCATCTTCAAGTTTTGCAACTTTTGAACTACTACTACTACTACTACTACTACGCTTCGCACCCCAAACTGTTAACTCAACTTGTGCGGCAGTTGAATTCGCATTGGCAATCAGAACAGAAGTTGTACTCTGGACGCACGTTGAACCGCCGATGAACCAGAAGTCAAGTGCTGGAGCGATGCACTGACTAGCTACCAAACCCTTCAAGTCACCATCTGGTGTTGATGAAAATCTGGTACCTGCAACTGCGAACGGCAGGTCGTCAGTCTTGAAGATGCCACGAAAAACTGTGCTCGCAGCAGCTGAAGTGCTGCCAACGACCAAGTTGCCGCCATTTGCTGGTGTGTGCAAACTAGTTGAGGCAGTATTTGGTACAAGTTCATCAAACGCAGCCTTCTGCGTCTCGCCAAGTGCGCCTAGTAGAACATTTGAAACAGTTGGAGTTTTAACTGCACCAAACTCCTCATCATTCGAAAGCCCTGTGTCAACCTTCGGCGCAGAAAAACAAGTGAGTGCGGGATTCTGAATATTCATACTTGTCTTGCCAATCGCACTATCCAAGTTATCGTTGCTAAAAAAATGTAACAAATACGCAAATGACACAATTCCGATCAAAGACGCGACTAATACAACCGCAGTAAAAACACTCACAAGCATTTTCGCTACAACCTTAAATTTCATATATCACCACCGATCGTTGTCCAAGCGGCAAACTCAGCAAGTAAAATACAACTAAAACGCTAAGCGCGAAAACTTTGAATATTGTGTTCATAGAACTATCAGTTGCAGTTTGATATTCTGAGTTGTCAAATGAAGAAGTGCTCGCATCATCACCCGCATTTTTCAACTTCCAAAACGGATGTTCTTTGCCCTCAATTATCCGCACCAATCCTGGAGCTAAGTCCAACTGCTCGATAAGTGCATCGTCATCATTCGAGCGCTTCGACACAAAAATGCCTCCGATTCCCAATTCTACAAGCTTTTGAGCACTCACACCTGAAGAGGACGCCAAAAGGTTGGCAATTGCGGCTTGCAGTTCAGTATCTTTGCTAGAAAAACCGCGTTCTTCAAGAATGTGTGCGGAAGTTGAATTCGACAGCGTTTGCGATCTGGAGTCGAACAACTCAACATTTATCTGGTCCTGACCTAAACTGTTGAGGACCAAAACCCGCGCCTGTGCATCTGCTTGTGTAATTTTGTCCGCATACAACGGAAGTGTGTAGTCTGATACTGCATGCATTTTACTACTGTTTGTGTCAGTTAACAGCATCGTTGAGGCCCCAAAAGTTGCAACAATCAGGACTAGAATAACCAAAAAGTATGGAATCATGTGGACTCGCTTAAATACAACTCGCTCCTTCAGGAATACCAGAATAGTAGTTATGAACCCCAGATAAGTCACAGAAAGTAGTGCTGATGAGTCGTAGGAAACCGCATCCTCATAGATCACGCTCAAAAGGTAGGTAACTAACGATACTGCCCATAAAATCCGCGTAAACAACACCTTTTTATTATCTTCAACCACGAATAAACACCACGCAGAAACTAGAATTATGGCCGCACTTATTATCAAGTTCAAGCTGATTTGATTACCGCCTAGTAACACCAAAAGCGCATCTTTGTGCTGATTCTCTCGTGCGTCTCCAAGAAAAACTTTAAAACTTCCGCGCTGCACATTGAGCACAACCCAAGAAAAAAGCCAAATGTTCAGTGCAAAAACCGGCAGTAGTGTGATGAAGAACCTCTTATTACAAACGCCTAGCACCGCAACTGTCACGAAAAGAACGGGGAACAGAACTGGTTCAAAGGCAACTGTAAGTGCGGCAACCAGTCCAAGTCTAGCATAATAGCACCGCAACTTCGGGGCGCCTAAGTCCAAGTCCGTGCGTGCAACTGCCAGCGCTTTTGAGATGTAGTACAAAACTAGCGGCAAGATGGCGTGCGCGAACAACACCCCAAAATGCAGGGCGAAGAGCGCGTTCCAGAACGTCGGAAGCAGAACCCAAGTCACGGCTGCAACCATTCGTGCACTATTACTCCTACTCGCGGCCCCGCTCGCAACCCACGCGCTCAAACCAGAGAGCAAAATTACTAGGAGAATCATAAGGTTGACGACGAATTTAACAGATCCGAATGGAAAACTGAGTATGCTGATGATGAACCAATACGGATCAAGTGGCGCACGAACACCGAAATTGTGTAGAGTATAACCACTAGTCGCACGAGTCCACGCATTATGCGCAGATAAATCCGGTACAGAAAAATCAGGTGCCACGAAATGTCCACCACACAAGATCGCTCTAATGTCATCAGTAAATGCAGCAACAGTAATTACAGTCAGTATAACGAAGACAAGTAAAAATGCCGTTCTTCGCTTTTTCGCCAGCGAACGGAGTGCTGAAACTTGCAAGAGTGAAGGTTGGTGCGACGCCCAGAGCCGCGATCGACGCATCAAGTTCCGATCATGACGCATAACCCTCAGTTGCTGTCTCGTTACTAGTAGCGGTCTAATTCTTGCTGTAAAACTACCGGTTACTCCATTTCTACGCCCTTGTTTTTTGGCAACTGCATTCAGATGTCTAGTTCTAAAAACACTTTTGGAAGAAAACGCACCAACAACTGTGCCAGAAAGTATTGTATGCACATACTTGTTGCCGATGTAAAACTCTTTAAGCGTTTTCAAAAGTGCCGCAAGTAGTAGTAAAAACCAGCATAATGGCAAAAAAACCAGCGGACAGTTCCCCAATCGATAAATTGTCAACGCGCGATGTACACCATAAGAATTCGGTACAAAACTACTGGTTGCAGAAAACTTCTCCTGTTCTTTCGAGTTTCTCCAAGATTTTCTGTAGTGGTAGATTCCTGGACCATCTGCGACAACGACCCTCTTACCACTCAAGTGAACTCTTCTGCAGAAATCTAGTGAGTCGTAGTACTTAAAAAGACTAGTGTTCGCACCCTCAAGATTGCGCCAAATATCCGTCAACACAAGCGCTCCATTTAAGGAAACTGCGAGCGTATCCTCCTTGCCTTTGTACTGCCCTTGATCGTGCTCGCCCTCTTCAAGAGTTGTAATCCTGGTGCAAAAGAGCGTACTCGTGTAGCCAACACTCAGCAACGTTTTAGTGTCAGTATCCACCTGTTTTAGTCCAGCAACTGCGATGTTCTCGAACTGAGTTGCCGCTGAAATCAGGTGCTCAAATGTTTCAGGTTCAACAATTGTATCATCATGTAGAAGCCAGAGCCACTTGGAATTACTGAAGGCGTCCGAATTCACCAGATTGGTCACCGCTGATGAAAAATTCTTAGCAGCAGAATCGTTAACAAGTGTAATACTAACTGGAACCTCATTTTCTGCAAGTGCTCTTTGTGTCGCATCCACAACCTTTGAAACTTCGGAAGTTTTGGCACTATCTTCACCTTTTCCCGCACAAATCACGAACAACTCATTGGGCAGCTGAGTTTCTTGCAGCACAGAATTCAGCGCATTAGTTAAGAACTCAATATTATCTCCAGTGGTGACAAGTACTGCAGAAACTTTCGGTAAAGAGTTGTTAAAATGCACCTGATCTATCTCCTTAATGCGCTAACTTTAGGGTATGTACTAGTCTCAAATGTAACTTTCTTCAGTTTTCTGCGCATACTACAACGCTCGCGTTCCGAAGTCCCGCCCCAAATGCCGAACCGCTGATCATTATCAATAGCAAATGCAAGGCACTGAGCCTTAACTTTGCAGTCATCGCATATGCGCTTAGCATCACAAGTATAACCACCCTTCTCGGGGAAGAATAGCTCAGGATCTCCCTGTGCACAAAGAGCATCTAACTGCCAGAAAGGCGTTTCGTTCAGATTCGTCCGCGCACACTCACCAATCAGTTCAGTTATTTTAATAACCTTGCTCTTGGCATCGCTTTTTTTAGTACGCTGCGAGACATTCAAATCTTCTTCAGCCTCAATATATTCTTCAACTTGCAACAAGGTCTCGTCACCATCAGCAGCAAGAACGCCTCCTTGCTGTTTTTGACTAGACTCAAACACATTCCACAGTTTATCTTCCATAAACTCCTCTTTTCCATACTAAAAACGCCTACGTATAACAAGATACACTATTGTAGTTTAATTGTCAAGTTTTGGAAGGGCACTTTTTCCTGAAAAACATTTTTTCTTGAAGTTTTTGTAGAAGTGCAAGAAATTTAAGTCAACTTAAACGTATTTGCTTGTTCAACCGTCTTGTCTAAACTACACATTCGCATTCCAGTTGCTTTGAAAATCTACGAACCTCAATATCTGAACCTGGCTCGCGAATCGCGGTCATCTGACTATAACAGGTGCTAGACATTTCTCCATCAGAATCAATAACTTCTAGTATTTTTGCCAACGCCATTGATGCGATCAGGTCAACATTTACAGTAAAAAAATCAAAGGAGTTGTATAAGTATGACAGCCTGAAACTCATCTCGTCATCAGCATCTGACACATATCTGCCCTTCATTTTATCTTTGTCACGAAACGTAGCGTTCAAGCATTTTAGACATGAAGAAATGCCCGGAGCAATATAAGGACCGATGTAGGCAGTATTAGTCCTCAACAAAACCGGAAAGTGCGGAATGTCCTCATGCATCAACGGAGCAAACATCCACCTCCCAGTTGTTGTAGAAATGAACAAAAACGGAATCTGGAAGATTTTCGAAACTTGTCAATATTCTAGTTTTACTACTGTAACTTTTAATAATTCTACGGATTGCCTCTGGCTTGGGCTTGTTAAGCTCACTCTTCGGAAATGGTAAAATATCAGCCTCTGAAACAACTTCTCTAGTATTCGGCACATAAACAGCTCCTACTCCCGCTGATAAAGATTATCTCGTTGATGCACAAATCGTCAAGAATTAGGCACGAACTAAGTAGTATCCGAACCAATCTAGACAACGGTATCCCCTAGTATTCGAAGGGGAACACCAGGAATTATCAACTCTTCTATAATAACCGATTCTCTGGAGTAGATTGCTGAACAAAATGCAAAAATTCAAGATTTGTCTTGGTTTCCTTTATCTTCTGCAAAATCAACTCAAGTGCAGGCAGCTGATCAAGTCCGCCCAAGAGACGATGTAGTCTGTAAACAACTTTCAGTTCATTTTCTGGAATCAGCCACTCCTCACGACGAGTTCCGCTAGCATTTACATCAATAGCAGGAAATATGCGTTTATCTGCAAGTTGACGAGACAACTTCAACTCCATATTACCAGTTCCTTTAAACTCCTCGAAGATGACCTCATCCATTTTGGAGCCTGTTTCAACTAGTGCAGACGCTAAAATCGTCAATGAACCACCGTTTTCAATATTACGTGCGGCTCCAAGGAATTTCTTCGGTGGATACAACGCATTGGCATCAACACCACCAGACAAAACTCTTCCAGAAGTTGGTGCAACAACATTGTATGCACGAGCCAGACGGGTAATTGAGTCCAGTAACATAACAACATCGTAATTCAATTCAACTAGTCGCTTTGCGCGCTCTATTGCTAATTCAGCAACCTGTGTGTGATCAGATGGTGGACGGTCAAAAGTCGATGAGATAACTTCACCTTTAACAGAACGCTGCATGTCTGTGACTTCTTCTGGACGTTCATCAACCAGTAGAACCATCAAATAAACTTCTGGATTGTTTTCAGAAATTGCATTAGCGATGTGCTGCATTGTAATGGTCTTTCCGGCCTTCGGAGGTGCAACTATCAGCCCCCGCTGCCCCTTCCCGATTGGCGAAACAAGATCAATAACTCTTCCAGTAAATCTAGCAGAATTAGTCGCACTAGAGTTCTGCGAAAACTCCATCTGCAACTTTTCTTGTGGATATAATGGCGTCAACTTCTCAAAACGAGGTCTTTCCTTGGCTTCTTCAAGTGATAATCCGTTGATACTCTCAATGGAGTAAATTGGCGCATATCGTGCAGGTCGTCCCTTCGGCTGCGGGCCCTTTGGAATTGATGACTCCCGAATTGTTCCTACAACTGCATCTCCCGGTCTAAGTCCGTAACGCTTTATGACATTTATCGACACGTACACATCGTTGATGGACAGTAGATAACCAGCCGTGCGGATAAATCCAAATGCCTCGTTTTGGTCGAATATACCACCAACCTGGATCAAATCATCAGGCTCCGCATTATAAGCTTGTGCATTTGCTGGCGCCTGTTTTGGTGCAACTTGCTCAGTTTCACCATCAGCAGATTCATCAACTTGTCGCTTATTTTGAGCGCCGAACGAACTCTTCGCGCGTTTCAAGGGAACTTGACTAGCGCCGTCCTTCGCCCTAAAACTACCTCTCTCAGGAAATGCATTTCTAGCACTTTTGTCTGAATCCTCCTGCGATTTCTGCTCATCGCTCGTACTGAGAACTTCAACAATTTCCTTTTTCTTCAACCCTTTAATATCCACACCTTTACTACGAGCTAACTCTTTAAGTTCGGGTAACTTCATATTAGTAATATCATTTAGTGGCATAACTTTTCCTTTTCTAACAAAATGCTTTAACTTTGACTCTTAGCGTACTCACGACAACCCACAAGGCCAACGAATCTAAACAAACCAAACACGCCAGACAGCAACCACAGAACAAAAAACTGAACAGCTACCAACAGCAATCGCAAGTAACTAGAACTCTTAATTTTAATACTTAAATACAAGTGGTATTGTATCACACTTTTTCCGGTATGTCAAACACTTAAATTTTTTATTTACTAAAAGTAATACCAAAATGGCACTAAAATAAATGTAATCAGAAGTAAAACACCCATACCGTTGAATATGATATAATGTCGAATATGGCAACTAGTAGTAAGAGTAGTCGACAAGGTGAGCCAAGCAGTAAAGTGCAACTCAAGGGGCGGTTGTACGGCGAAGAAACTGTGAGCATCGAGTTTGATAAAGCAACTGGAATTATTGAGCGCGTGGAAAAACTTGATGAATTGTGTGACGAAATTATTTTGCCGGGACTTGTAGATTTGCACACGCACTTGCGGGAGCCTGGAAACGAACGGTCTGAGACAATCTTGACCGGTTCGAAAGCTGCGGCCGCAGGAGGCTACACGTGTGTGCATGCGATGGCGAATACTACACCTGCACAAGATACCGCATCCGCAGTTGACAAGACACTTTTGCAAGGTCAGAAGATTGGACTAGTTGAAGTGCGTCCAGTTGGCGCAGTGACCAAGGGGCTCGAGGGCGAGAAACTTGCTGAACTGGGCTTGATGGCAACTTCTATGTCCAGGGTACGGGTGTTCTCAGATGACGGCAAGTGCGTACACAATCCACTTCTTATGCGACGAGCACTAGAATACGTCAAGGCGTTCGGTGGAGTTGTTGCACAACATGCGCAGGATCCAGTGTTAACGCAGCACTCGCAGATGAATGAGGGGTTACTGTCAAGTCAACTTGGCCTGCAAGGATGGCCCGCAGTTGCTGAGGAAAGTATTATTGCTAGAGATGTTCTACTAGCGAGAACCACGGATAGTCATCTACACATTTGTCATCTATCTACGCGCGGTTCAGTTGAAATTGTGCGGTTTGCCAAATCTAAAGGAATTAGTGTCACTGCTGAAGTAACTCCACATCACTTGACCTTGACCGAACAAAAACTAGTCGAATACAATCCCAGATATAAGGTTAATCCACCACTTCGCACACTTGATGATGTTACCGCGCTGCGAGAAGGCGTTGCGGACAGAACCATTGACATTGTCGCAACTGATCACGCACCGCACGCACAGGAGTCCAAGTATTGCAACTTCCAAGACAGCGCGTTCGGCATGACTGAACTAGAAACTGCACTGTCTGCAGTTCAGCTGTCACTAGTTGATGCGGGTTATATTTCATGGCGCCAAGTTGCCAAGATCATGTCGCAAACACCAGCAGAAATCGGACAAGTTGCGGGTCAAGGTCAGGAAATTGAGGTTGGAGCGCATGCAAATCTTGTGTTGTATAATCCACTGCTCAAGCACAATGTTGAGCCCTCGCAACAGCAAACTGCATCGCAAAATACACCGTTCAAGCATTACGAACTGCCAGGGATGGTTGCTGAAACTTACTACAAGGGTAAGCAAACCTACTCCGCTAACTTGCCGCGCTGAAGTTGCGCTAAAATTACATCAGTTGATTCATTGCGG
>AXYY01000146.1 GCA_000485475.1 Candidatus Ancillula trichonymphae ImTpAt | reverse complement strand
GCAGTTTCAAGCGAATTAGCGTGGTAAATCCACCAGAGTGACGCGAAACACAAGACGTCGAAAAGTGAAGAAAGTGGATCCATCATGAACATAAATCTCCTGATAGTTGTAACTTCCCACTTCCTAGGCGTGCTCAAAAAGTCCTTGTCTAGTAGAATAATATTGGCAGTCTCCTTAGCAATATCTACAACTGTATTCACCGAAATTCCAACATCTGCAGAACGCATTGCAAGTGTATCGTTAATTCCATCACCCATATAATAATAACCAACAACATTGGAGTCGCGCTGAAATGCACGCACAATTCGGTCCTTTTGTTCAGGTGAAAGTTTTGCGAAGATGTCCGTTGTATTAAGAACGCGCTGCAACTCTTCATCATCCATTTTTTCAACATCCGCACCTAAAATCATCACAGTGGTAGATGGAACACCCACTTTTGAGCAGACTATTTTCGTCACATCTGCGGCATCGCCAGTAAGCACAACTGTTCGAACACCCGCATCTTTCAGCGACTCAATCGCTTGTTTCGCACTAACTTTCGGAGGATCTAGAAACTGCGCAAATCCAATCAGCACCATGTTGTTTTCGTCATCCACACCAAAAATCTTTTCGTTCGGGACGTCGTTCTTCTGTGTAACTGCAATAATTCTATAACCCTGCTCACTCAAACTCTTGGATGTGCCTAGTGCTCGGTTGCGCAAGCTGTCGTCCATTTTGAAGACTTGGTTACTCAGCTCAATGTGCGAGCAAATGGCTAGCACCTCATCAACTGCGCCCTTAGTAATCCAGCTGCCTCTTTCCTTGCGCATCTTCTAAAACCACGCTCATTCTTCTGCGGACAAAGTCAAGGGCACTTCATCAACAAGTGTGTAGCGCGCGGCAATTTCTCCTAAATTGTGCGACTTTGCGCGCGCGATAATTGCTTGGTCTAGTAGATTCTTCAACCCAGTCTGAAAGTGCGAGTTCAAGTATGCATGGCGTAAAATGCGGTCATCATCATCTCCAAAAACATTTACATACCGCTCAAGCACAACCTTGTCCTCAGTGAGAGTTCTTGTCTTGTTCGTGCACAAAATGTTCATCTCGCCGAACCCCTGAATACTGGAAAGTTGCTTGACAATCACTTTCTTCGACGCCAACTCCAGTGCACCCCTAGAAAGTGTCGTTGTCATGATGACTGGCAACATTTCAGGGGTCAGACCAACAGCAACAGAAATCGCAAACAGCAGCGCTTCTTGCAGGCTGCCCTTTGTGATGACATTGATCACGAAAACCAGCGGCACCATTATCAACATAAGTTGAATAATCAGCAACCTGCTAACTGCACTCACACCTCGATCAAAACTCGTCACGATCTTGGTGTTAGAGATTTGTGCAGCCATTTGTCCAAGATATGTGTCATCACCAGTTGCAATAACCACTCCCAGTGCAGTTCCAGACACGATGTTTGAGCTAGTAAAACCGATGTTACTCAACGCGCTCAGTTCTTCATCTGCGGCATTTTCAACTGGAGAACTCTCACCAGTCAAAAGCCCCTGAGCAACAAATGTGTCCTTAGTATTTATAAAACGAACATCCGCAGGTAACATGTCCCCAGAGGAGAACTTGATAACATCACCCGGGTAGATTTCCTCAATGTTCAAGACTGAAATAACACCGTCTCGGTAGACATCTGCTTTGTTCGAAATCATACTGCGTAGTTTTGCAGTTGCCTTACTTGAGCGGTCCGACTGCACGAATGAGATTAGACCTGAAATTATAATCATCGCAACAATTATGTAAATCGTCAAGAAATCACCATTCGCACTCCAGAGGTCTGTCAAGCAGTCAATTAACGTGACGATTGTCAGTAGAACTGTGAATGGGTTGATGAATGCTTGTCGAAGTGATTTGAACACGGAACTCTCCGTACCAGCCGTAATAATGTTCTTGTGATACATAAGTTCAAGATTTTTTGTGCGGTCTACCGTTAGTCCAGGCTTCTGCGTCTGCAGACGTGCAAAAACTTCCTCTTCACTTATCCTAGCTGTCTCTTCGACTCGTATATGCACTAATTCGTCCTCGCAACCACTGGATACCTCTCCGCGCCAACAACTTTCATCTGCACACCAGATGTCTTGGGCGGTATGTAGATCGCGACGATGTTGATATAGTTGACAGTTATTGAGGAAGTTGGTATACTGGGGCCCAGAATTGCTCTCTCAGCATCAGAAGCTGCGATTGCACTTGCACCATTACCGGTGTTACGAGTCCACGCAGAATCAATTTGTCCAACCAGCAACGCACCTCCCTCCGCACTACGAATGGCACGCACCCTGTCTTTGCGCGCGGTGAACGTTTGTTTTTGCGAACCTGCAAATTGACCCAACTCAGATGCCGCACTAGCAGTTACCGTGCGTATTTCCCGGCGCAGTGGATCGTCTGCGAAGTTCTGTGTATCATCAGGAACCGCACCACTTTGAAGAAGAGAAGAATACGCCTGCAGAGCCTTTTTTGGAGAGAATGAGAGCGTTATGTCATCAGGTGCAATGTATCCAGAACCTATGTTCGCAACCTCAAATGAGGGTAGAGAAACACCGGTGAAGAGTCGCACCAACCCCCAGAGTTTGTAGTCTTCACGCACACTATTCTGGTCAATGACTAGCAGGCGCTCAGTTTGCTGCTGATCCTGAGTGGTATTTGTAATGACAAATACATCACGCGGCCAAGTCAGGTTGTTGGTTATAATCACCTGCTCAGCGGTGTCCGGAATCTGTAGGTTTGGATCAACTTTCCCAGTTGCTCGCTTGATCAGCAACTGTATATTGCGCAGGTCAAGAGCGGGTCCGGTCACGCGCGTTGCCAGAGCTGAAGTGTCCCCCGAAGTGTCCGCATTTTGAACAACCTCGAGGATCTTGGATCGAATCCGCGCCTCCTGGTTCACAGTTAGTGCAGGACTTGTTGAATTCAAATAAGTTGCAACTTTCGGCACCGGTTCTGTACAACCAGCCAAAAAAAGCACAAGAATTGTTATCGGCAATAGTTTTTTCATGACTTCTCCTTTTTCTTCCTCTTCTTTTCTTTTGTGCGCAGTTCCTTGCGGCTCAAGAATTGAACATCACTTTCCACAGGCGCACTCTCCAATCTAGAAACCGCATTAAATGTTGAAGAAAGTTCAATTCCAGGAATTGCGGGCGGTTGATATACTTGATTAGTTGCATAACCAGGTTGTGCACCCAAACTATCAGCTTGTGCGGGTGGAGTTGCGTAAATCTGCTTGCTGAGTCCGCCCGGATATGGCGAAATCGACTGCGTGTGCGTAATCTGAGAATTGTAAATTAAGGAAGTTGGTACCTCTTCATCGTAATAACGCCAGTTGTCGCTTTGAGCTCCGTAAGTTACCTGGTAGTTTTGCATGCTTAAACCTGCATTTAACGAGGGCAACAACGACTGATTTGCCGCATTACTCTCAACTTTTGCAAACTCATGAACGCTGCGGATCTTGGCAGACATGGGCAGTGCAAATTCACCAGTTTTGTTGCTGATCAACTCCGCGAGCCGTTTTGCTTCACCAGAATGCCGACCGCGCACATTCTTGGACTTGTATACCAGGTGCATGACCAAACAACCAACCATAATCAACAACGATATGGAAAGACCCGGAATCATAAACTGCTTAGAAGTCTTACGCTTCCAGTTTAGCTTAACACTAACGACCTGTTTTGAACTACTCGCTGCAGAATCTGTGTGCGTAGTTTTTGCGAACACCAGAAGTGACCAGGTCATTCCTGACTTCTTCGTCCAGTCAAAATTCATGTGCCCTTTTCCCACGTCGTAGTATTCCCACATGTCCGAGTGTATATCTGCGACCGTTGGCGGAATTTTGGGTCCAGTTTGTGGCATCTGCACGCTACTCAACTCAGTCCACGAGCTCATGCCGGTGATGCGCGTATACGTGTCATTTCCAAGATACGCAACAACATCAGAACTCTGACCAATCGCAACTGCAATCTCAACATTTTCACCAGAATCAACAAATACACTAACCGAGTTGTTGCTTAAATCAAGCACCCCAGAATCGGTCATCACCAGAATCCCACCGTTTTCAATTGGCGTCGATATAGATGAGTTAACGTCTGGATCAACTTGAAAAATTGCGTCCGAGAACACAGAAAATACCGCAATTAAAATGGCGACTACTGTGGCAATTGGAGTGTAGAGTTTAAGAAACATGTAATCCTAACTGCTAAAAGTTGTCCACAATGCCAAGAATGTCAATGACAAAAATAATTGCCTTAGAATCCACACCCGCACCAGTATCGTTCATTGATTTAGGAACCACAAGCATTATCTGACTACCAACCGTTGCGTCATTCAACCCCTTTTTCCAGCCCTCATTAACAACACTCAACGAGAATGTGACTGCTCTCCCGCTATCCCAGGTTGACTCATATTTCGAACCGTCCATCTTCCATGCGGTGTATGCAAAAGAAACTGTATCAGTTTGCTTAATCTTCGGACCATCGCCGATTTTGAGCGGCTGAACAATTGAATCACCAGGAGCGGCAAAATCAGTTGGAATCTCAATTGAAGGCGCACCGTTACTTGCGAGCTTGACTTTCGGAAGGTTCTTGTTGAGTGCGGATTCTGGAACATCTTTGCCATCCGCGCGCTTCTTGATGTCGATAACACTTGAAACTCTCAACACCATGACTGTATAGTGCGCCCCGCTCTTGTCAAGAGTATCATCCTGTACATCTGGGCGCGCACTCGCTGAGGCGTCCGTTGGCATTTGTCCAGGAATTGCCTGAAGTAGAACTGCACCAACTTTTAGATTTTTAAGCACTTTGTAGAGGTCATTCGGATCATCATTATTGGGGTACATCGGAAAACTACGAGCTGCATTAGTACCTTCGCTCCATGATGAATACTGTTTTTGAGCACCAGGCATCGCATAAATTGCATAATCCAGACGCGCATTTTCACCATCTTTTAGTGCATCACCATCGCCCGCAGATATAACATCAACAATGTTGAGTCCAGTCACTTTGTCCGTTGCCAAATCAACTGGAATTTTATAATCTTGCTCAATGCTCACCTCTGGTTCTTTATTCGCGTTCTGCGTGACGGTAATCCCCTTGAGTTTACGCGCGCTCTCATCTGCGACACTTGAGCCTTTGCCAAAACTACAACCAGTGAGTGCAACTCCAAGCACTGAAACGAAACACAAACTGGCAACTACAAAAGTAGTTACGAACCTCTTAACGCCTGAAATCGTACCCGCACATGCACGCACGAACTTGAAATTCGTCGATCCGCTGAACCTCATATATCACCACCTTTCATCAGTCATCTTCAATTCTACATAAGGAATCGCATTCTTCGAGTTTTTGCGAAGACAACACGGGCGCATTATACCATAAACACAAGAATTTATCTAGTCAATTTTTTATGACTACTAGAACCATAACGACTAGCTCGTTCACCAAGTCTAGCAATTTTGTTCTCCTCGTAGTCCGCAAAGTTACCCTCGAACCAATACCAGCGGCTCGGATTTTCATCATCACCCTCATATGCGAGAATGTGCGTCACAACTCTGTCCAGAAACCAGCGATCGTGGCTAACAACAACCGCACAACCTGGAAACTTCTCAAGTGCATTTTCCAAACTGCCGAGCGTTTCAACATCAAGGTCGTTCGTCGGCTCATCCAGTAAAAGCAGATTACCGCCCTGTTTCAAAGTCAGCGCAAGGTTCAAGCGGTTTCGTTCTCCACCAGAAAGCACACCCGCGAGCTTCTGCTGATCCGGTCCCTTAAATCCGAACGACGCGACATATGCACGACTAGGAATTTCAACATTTCCAACCATTATGACATCTTGTCCGTCGGAAACTGATTCCCAAAGATTTTTGTTCGAATCTAGGCCTTGACGATTCTGGTCAACATACGAAATCTTCACAGTTTCACCAACCTTTAAGGTTCCACTTGTCAACTCCTCAAGTCCAACAATTGTCTTAAAAAGTGTTGTTTTACCAACCCCGTTCGGACCAATAACGCCAACAATTCCGTTCGGTGGTAGTGAAAAACTAAGACCATCAATTAAAACGCGGTCACCAAACGACTTCTTAATGTTCTCAGCTTCAATAACAACATCACCAAGTCTAGGGCCTGGTGGAATCTGAATCTCCTCGAAATCCAACTTCTTCGTTTTCTCCGCTTCGCGTGCCATTTGCTCGTATTGTGCGAGTCTAGTCTTACTCTTCGCCTGACGACCCTTGGGGTTCATGCGTACCCACTGCAGTTCCTCTGCAAGTCTCTTCGCCAACTTCGCGTCCTTTTTACCTTGCACCTCAAGTCGCTGGTGTTTAGTTTCAAGATAAGTTGTATAGTTGCCCTCATATGGATACAAATGCCCACGGTCAACTTCACAAATCCAAGTCGCCACATGATCCAAAAAGTAACGATCGTGAGTGACGGCAATCACAGCACCCGAATACGTTGACAAATGCTTCTCTAGCCAAAGAACGCTCTGGGCATCAAGATGATTGGTGGGCTCGTCCAGTAGAAGTAAATCAGGTGCCTTAAGGAGTAGTTTACACAAAGCAATTCGTCGACGCTCTCCACCTGAAAGCTTATCCACCTGCTCGTCTTTTGGCGGACAACCAAGTGCCTCCATTGCCTGCTCGAGTTGACTGTCCATGTCCCATGCGTTGGCAACGTCCAATTCTTCCTGCAACTTACCCATCTGGTTCATCAACACATCAAAATCCGCATCTGGATTCGCCATTTCAGTTGCGACTTCGTTGTACCTCTTAAGTTTCTCGAATAGCTCCTTTTTGCCCTCTTGCACATTTTCGTATACGGTTTTAGTTTCATCAAGTG
>AXYY01000145.1 GCA_000485475.1 Candidatus Ancillula trichonymphae ImTpAt | reverse complement strand
TGCGAACTCTACATTTGCGAAGTGGTACATGACAACTCGTCGTCTGGACGGCAGCGGTGAGTTTCCGTGCCTGGTCTGGCAAAACTCGGATTTGACCAATCTTCTGCCCGCATGGAGCGGTGAAGGTTCACTTTCAAATCCGTATATAATTTCAACCGCGCTTGAATTGGATCAGCTCCGGTTTTATACACAGGTAAAAGAGAACGCACACAGGTACTGGAAGTTGCGCAATGACATCGGACTTGGCTCCATACTTGGCAGTTGATCCCTGGAACTACACAGAAGATGCGAACTACAAAACAATGCGGGTTTCAAGAAGTGGGGCGCGGCTGGTTGGGAACCAATCGGAGAGGGCGTGACCAATGAAGCATTTTTCGGGAAGGATGGCAACTTCCACAAGATTAAAGGACTCTGGAGTTGGCGGCCAAATTCTGATAATATAGGTTTCTTTGGGGCGCTGATTTGTGACACGACCAATATGAACGCGATCTACAAGCTGACCGTTCAGAATTTGACGGTTGAAGTTGGAGCTCATGGAATTACTGGACGAACAAATGTGGGAACGCTCGCAGGATATGCAACTGGTATAGAATTCAAGAACGTCAAGATTGTTAAGAGTCCAGGATTAGGTGCGGAGCGGACCCAGTCGTTAAGTTAACTCTCAAAAGTGTGAACGTGGGAACTGGAGATCTAATTGGGTACTTGAGCTGTGTTGGTCCGCAGAAACAACAGTTTTGGTTCCGGTCTGGACTGCGGCGACAGGAGATGCGGTAGTTGCGCGCACGATTACTTATCAGGTGTGTTACAAAGTTGTGAGTGCTGGAACTGGGCAAGAAAGTGGCAAAACTTGTCAATGTGCGGAGGTTAAAAACAATCAGGTGAAGACAGTTTTTGAGGGACTTGATGCGAACTCGGTGTATGTGTTCTTCATGCGTGCGACCAATATTGCGGGCGCAGTTAAGGGCGCTGATTCGAGCAAGTATTCGTTTGCAGCTTCGCCTGAATTGAAGGACGTTGCTGTTAAGCAGGTGGTTCCAAATGAGTCAAGTGAGTCTGCAGTTGTTCGTATCTCGTTCGGAACCCCACTTGCGCCAGACGCTTCAACAAATGAGCATCAGGTGTTCGTTGGTGGCGAGACTGATCCTAGAGAGTGCAAAAAATGGTGAACAATTCGACAACAGGAACAACTTGGTGCGATCTTACAGGTCTTACGCCAAATACTACTTACTACAGCATCAAGATGAAGACGACGAACGATGTCATGACAAAACTGATGAGGAAACTGTCCAGGTTACGACAAAACTGCTCGTTGTGACAAAAATGAGGCGGTGCACAATGCAGACGGTTCGGTTCCATCACTATTATCGCAAAAAATGGCCGCGCTGATCTTCTGAGGGCGAGCTTGCGAACTACGAGTTGCAGTATTCATACTGCGATCAGCCAACCGCAGATTTGAAGGTCGTGCACGCCATCAGGTAACTGGAAAGGACTTGGCGAGGAAACAGCGACCAGCAGAAACCAGTGCTAACTGCTGATCATAACAACGCGTGGACAAATAACTTCTCCGCCGGATTACCGAAGCTACAAGTTCAAGGTTGTGGCGAGTACGAATCTGTATAGTCCAGTCCAAACCAGTGACGCAGAAACAGCTAGCAGCCCAATTCACACTGGATTTACTCCGCGTGAAGTGAATTCAACGCTTGACATCAAGGAAGCACCTGCAAGGACGCTGACGATTTCAGGCTCGAAGTTTTTTATGCAACTGACGCAGAAACCACCTACCAAGTTCAACTGTGCAAGTTATCTGCGCCCGCAGAACCGAGCACGGCTTGTGCTAATTCTATTGATTGGACGCGAACTGAGAGACTGCAACTGTTAAGACGATCGGATAACTGCAACTGTTACTGAACTTGATGCGGGCGGGCACAACCTACAAAGTGCGCGTGCAGACAACTTCAACTCATTTTGGCACGCAGTACACTGCAACTGGCATAATCGCCCAGTTCAGGACGGCTGGTCCTCTCAACATCATCTGGACTTCGCAGCCCGTTCAGAGAGTGCTAGTGATGCCGCCATTAACTTCACCTATAGACTTGATGATGCGTAACAAACAAGTCATGATCGATCGTACGAACGTGAAGATTGCGCCAAGTGTTGTGAGTGCTGCTGGAGAAATCAGTTGTGATCCAGGTGCGGGCAATGCGTATACAGAGCTGAAACCACATGTTCAGTTTCGAATCTTGAACCTGGAAAATATACGGTCAAGTTGGATGGAGTTGGTGACTTTGCTGAATATGCGGGCCATGTGAGTGCGGAAGTTGATGTGCTAGAACCCCATCTGCACCAAGCGATCTGCGCGTTGTTGATTCGTCCGAGCGTGTCGTTGGTGGTATATATACTTCATATCTGGATTTCACATAAACTCCAATCAGTTACACACCAGTAAGCGACACTTCTGATTCCATAACGTATTCAGTCATGGCGCATCATGTAGGCGACACACAAGATGAGTTCGAGGTCTGCCACACTGAGGGAACTGCGGCAGGCTCGTGCAGTATATGTCAGATGATAGTGCGGGCGCTGAGACAAAACTTGCGCTCGGAACTGCGTACACGTTCAAGGTTGTTGCACAAAACAGCTTCGGAAATTCTGCAGGTTCTGGACCAACTGCGGCGTACAAGACTACGTTCGTTCCTGCGGTTCAAGAGATGGGCAATCTCAGCGAAAGGCGATTGAGTTGGAGGGTGCGGCAATTGTTTTAGATGGCTTCAAGCACAACTACGACGGCGCGCGATTAAGTCAACTCTTAAAGTTCAGTTCAAGAACCTCTCAGGGCGATTGGCAAGATTTTGATTCAGGGGTTGCCGTAACTCAGGAAGTGTGTGATGGAGATGTTGTTAAGTTCACAGTTTCGGGCTTGACTACGGACGCGTCGCACACACTATGCATTGTTGAAACTTCGCCCGCAGGACCAACTGCGACCGAATTTGAGCCGTATACGATTTTCAGCGGCCCGCAGAAGGTGACCCTAAATTTGAACCACCTGCAAGAGACGGAAAAGGGCACAGTTTCAGTTTCTGGTGTGCAGTTCGTAACAAATAGAGAGGCAATTACTGGTTACCACATTGGTTACTGCCCGAAGAAAACAGACAGTCAAAAGAATGTGAGAGTTCATCATACAAACAAGTTACTGCGCACGTTGCTGATGGTGGCAGCGAATTGAACGGAAAAGTTGTTCCGGATAGTGCGATTACTGGGCTATTGCCGAACAAGGACTACTACTTCTGGATTGAAGCAACTTCTGCGGAGGGAACCAGATCTGGCACAAAGAACCTGATTCATACAGCATATGAGTTCGAAATCACGTGGGTGTCTGCGCCCGCCACAAACAACACCTGGAACAATCACCTACTCGTATAGGTTATCAGATGGTTACAAAGGTTCAGATATTGGCACGATCAAGTTCCATTCAACACTGGTAGTCAAGTACGATGATGAGTGTTTGGTACAGCATGAGAAAACAATTTCTGTGGATGACGAGAAGTGCGCGATTACGAGCGGCGAGCTGTCGAACAGATCCGCAGTTTATACATGTGAGGTTGACGGACTCAACAAGAACGATGACGGCACATGGATGTACATGCACAAA
Source organism: Candidatus Ancillula trichonymphae ImTpAt (assembly GCA_000485475.1). Classification (GTDB taxonomy): domain Bacteria; phylum Actinomycetota; class Actinomycetes; order Actinomycetales; family Bifidobacteriaceae; genus Ancillula; species Ancillula trichonymphae. The sequence goes on along the minus strand of AXYY01000145.1, from coordinate 1,962 downwards.
ACAGGCAGCTGCTCCCCAGAACGTCGTCTTCACCTATGTCCTAACAGTTGATGCAGAGAGCAAGCCCGGATATACTGCTTCAACCAGTAATTCAGTTGATGTTTACTCACCGCGGCGCGTTGTTTCTAAACCAGAAGTTAAGCAAATACTTCCAGGTGAGGATGTGCCGTTAAAGGTTCCAAGATATATATAGCATTAAGTGGTCACTAAATGCAAATGATGTTTTGCCTGCAAATGCTGGCACTGAAGGTTTTGTAATAACTATTCAATCTCCAGCGAACAGTGGTGAACTTAATCTGGCTTCTTGTATGGCAGTATTACAGAAAGTGCGGATAGTAGTTAGTGGTACTAAAAATTATTAGTGTATAACAAATGGCATAACTGAAACTGCGGAGAAAGAGAAGATCGCTGTACGAACCAAGCATTCTACTCTTGGTGAAAGTGCCAACGCCGAGAAACTGTCACACTCCATGATCGCTTCCAAAACCCGTTGTGAAGGTTGAATATCCGGACTACAAGTTTGAGATTACTACAAGTTTGAGCGGTCGAGAACCTGACAACCTCATATCATCAACTGACCTTGGTGTGAGTAGCGAGAAGTTTGAATACGACCTGTGTTACATTCAGCTGATAAATCCGATGATATACAAGCTGGGGAACAGGGGGAACAGGACTGGAACGATGCAGAATGCGTATCGAACGGTTATGAGAACAGAGTAATAATCCTATTTCTGAAAGTTTAGGTCTTGGATTGACATGGGTTGCTGATGTCTCTCAGCCACGCAGGTAGCGGAGTTGGTTGGTCTCTGGAGGGCTCAGGTTGAAGGAGACATCGCCAAGCAGTACAAGTTCAGACTGAGCGCGAAGACCAAGTTGTATACTGCAACTGATGCGGTCATGAGCAACAAGATTACGCTGGACAACAAGCCAACTGAAACTGGACAAATTGCGGTGTCGCAGTATCAAAATACCGTTACAGTTATCGAGCTGCAGTTCGTGCCGCAAAGAAGAGAACCGATTACTGGGATACAAAGAAGCCTAAGCATGTGAAGCGGCGAACAACTGTAAAGCTGAGGCGAACCGGAAGACCATCGACGCAACTGTTGGCGGAACAGACCAGAAAGTTTCTGCGGTCTTCAACGTTGCGCCGACTGCTGCAGATGCGTCCACAGAAACAACTAGTCTAAAACCGAACATCGTCTACAAGTTCAGAATTCTTGCAGAAACTGCGCGGGGCAGTTCATATGATGGTACATCCGCAGAATATGTGACGGCTGGAAACTTCGGTATTAAGCAAGTTGGCGCGACCTTGCAGTCTGGTGCGGGTGAACTGGAGTTCAAGTTCAAGGTTCCAGAGACCTACATCGGAAACGACAAAACCAGTTATCGTTCAGCACACCAGTGGTTTCCGGTTCCAGTTCAGTTCTCTGCAAGATTGAGACATCTTTAGACGCAAAAATTGCTGTTCAAATTACAACCTCCGCAGGAACTACCATCGTGTGTCACGCACGCGGTTTGTCTTGTCTGCTGGTGCGCACACCATTTTGGTAACTGCGAGCGGTGAATATAGCAACACAGGTTCAAAGGAGCTCAGTGGCGTAATCTTCCAGGCCAACTGCGCCAACTGGTGTGCATGCGAATTCTACAACTGAAACTAGTCAGCAAATAAATGGCGGGGGCGAGTATTACGTATACTTGAACATTGAGTGGGATGCGCCGGTTGAACAACCAAGCACCGATCAAGTATGAGGTGTTCGCGCAAAAAATGGTGCGCAAAAAGTAGTACTAAAATCTGTGAAGTGACCGCGGGTGAAAATGGCGCGAAAAATCCAGTGAGTGGTTGTGCGATGGACAACTCTAGTGCGGGTCTGGACTTCACGCCGATTACACGTTCTCCGTCGTCGCAACGGACAAGTTCGGCGTTTCTTCTGCTCATTCGGATGCAAGTCCTGTATTCCACAC
>AXYY01000144.1 GCA_000485475.1 Candidatus Ancillula trichonymphae ImTpAt | reverse complement strand
GGGTTCGAGATGGGCAGTTAAGTGGAGATGGAAAGTCCAATTTATGCAATTAAACTCGCGCAGTTTCCCGCTCGATAGGGGCGATGCAATGATGAAGGTTAAGAAAGCAACTTATTATATAAATGCGGGTCCATATATGAACAAGGAGGAAGTTGCATATTATTTGGATACAGACACAAAAACGTGGCAGTACACGAATTGCAAGAGTTCTTATGTTGCCGAACAAGGTACGATTACCTACGGACCTGAAGAATGACTGCGGCATAAATGATGGAACCACAATTATGTTTGGCATGAAGAAAGAGGGTGCAGTTGGTGCGTGTTCTGATGCACAAATGCCAAAGATTGGTCAGAGCCAATGATTGCGGACTCCAGTGGTGACAAAATGTACTCGTATGCGGTTTCAGGTCCGGTTGATGCAAACAGCAAGAAGCAATTCGTTGCAGCTGGATACGGCACTGAAAAAGATCTCAATCCAGTCATTAGTGACTTCAAGAAGAAAATTCGGGACAAGGAGATTGATGACGCACTCACTTGGACAATTGCTCTAGGCGTGGGGCTGTTGTTGCATCTATTGTAGCTGCTATAGTTTCTGCTGGTTCGTCAGTTGCGGCTGCTGCTGCTGCCATGCGGGTTCAGTTGCAAGTCTTGGGCTCTCAGTTGCGAGCACATACTACACTTTCCACAACTTGGCAGATTTTGATGTTGTAAATATTGAGCTACCCGCACCAAATGAGGCTAGTTCGAACTACGACAAAAATCACGAGAACTGGTTTGTGTCTGGTTTTGCGGGCGTGAATCGTATACTACTGATGTGAATATCTACTACCGCACTCCTGAAAATTACGGTAAAACAGGTAGTGAAATTTTAAACAATCAGTTTTGGAAAAGGTTTTTAGGGGGATATGAAGCTCTTTGTTTCAGAAGATGGGGAAGTACTGACGGAACTGCATTTAATCCAAACATGCCGCACAACATTCCAACTGGTTCCGAAATCTGATTGGTCCAAGTCCAGATGTAAATATCGCGCACTTCACACGTATAAGCATGACTGCTTACAACAAGCAGGTTACATCACGAAGTCTTATTTATGGAAGGTGATCGCACGTTCCACTTAGTTGCTTTTTTGGGGCGCAAGGTAATGTTCAGAACATCATCAAAAATGCGAACACAATGACTAAGGACGCAAAAGATTCACTTGTCCCGAGTGTACTTCAATTGGTGTTCTTCCTCGCAGTTTCTGTTGTTGATGTTGTGTGAGTAGTAGTGTAGGATTAACTAAAGCGCTGAAAGTAGGACGAGAAATTCCTGAACTTCCTGCTTCACATTCAGATGCCCCCGTTCCTTCAACGGTAAGGAGTTCTGTGCCTAGTTCTTTGGAGGGTAAAGAATTTATGGAATGGAGGCGTATAGCGAAGACTGGAAAAACCTTTTTAGCAATACTCTCCATCATTATAATACGGTCAGCGGTATTCCTTATTCAGCTGCCAATATGGTGACACCCGGTGGCGAAGCGCTCTTGACATATTCTTCTAATAGTTCTCATATAAGTAATAGTTTTGAGGGACACATGCGTGAAATACTTGGCAAGCATTTGTCGACTGAGGAATATGAGAGAGTTCTATGCGGTCTTGGACAAGGGGCTAGTGCCTGGTGATGCAGGGTATGCGAATAGCATTTGGGAAGCAGTAAGTACGCAAAAAAGCGGAGAAGGACTTAGACCTGGAAAAATATTAGATGCAAGACTTGACAATAAGGAAGTTTTCATAAAAAGAGTTAGGCATGAAATTGATCTTAGAAATGGCATTTTGGAATATGGTGCAACTACTACTAGGCCCTTTGTTTTGGTAACACACCAATGACCGTGATGGATTTATGCGTAAATTTAAAAGTACTAACAATGAACCCTTTTCTTTCTAGTACTTGCTTTAGTTGGTCAGGAATTTGAGGCAAGAAGTGAAGTATTGTTAGTACATCTCTACACTATGTTACTATCGGGAATGAACGTAACGTAACACTTGAATTAGTACCACCTAATGCCAATTCGCCTTTATCAACGAGGGGGAAGGTGAAGTTCTACTTCCTGCTGGATTTAAGATTAGGATAACAAACATAAGTTCTGAAAAAACTCAAATGAGAATTATATTCCTGAAAGTATTGCTGTTCCAGCGGGAGTCAGAAAAAGGCAGTTCCCCGATTGTTCGCGAGCTTGGATACTTTTTGAGCATGTAGAGCGGCGCTTCCAGGAAGCCCAGTTTCCCAGTATTACTTGTGCTGAGATTATTAGAGGAAGAGGAACAGAACCGCTCACTAATGCTAATGCGGCAAAGTTGCAGCTAGAGAAGCACAGGGAGAGGCACTTGAACGCGCGCGCCTAGCCTGCAATTAAAAAGTTGCACCCTTAAAAAGTTGCACCCTCGAAACTCGCTGTACTACTGGGTATTTGAAGTAGTTGGACTAACAGCGAGCTAACTTTGGGCAAGAGTGCCTGAGTTGTTCAAAAAAGACTACCAGGATGCATTTATGGCAGCACTTCAAATTTCCACGCTGCAAGGACATGCACTTCCTGAACAATCTATTTGTCAATGGAGTCCATGAAAATACTACACAAGTGGCAAAACGAACATGCTTGCCGCAACTAGTGGAAACGCAACTGAATCAACTTCTCCTGCAAACATATCCACGCTCGTTACGCTTCTGCAGAAACTAAACGATCCTGATGATGATGATGATGGTGGTGGTGGTGGTGGTGAGCACAGCTACAAGGACAAAAAAGGTCAAGAGGATGTAAATTAAAATGCACCTTTGCTACGCTCTCGTGTGCTCAAGAGTGGAATAATGAGCTATTTGAGTTGTTCGGCATTTCATACGGTGCATTATCCAACAGCCTAGATAGCGGCGCATTCAGGGAGGTTTGCTGCGAGCCTTCCAAGAATAGATGTTAACGAGAAAGTGCAAGCATATATTGCACAGTTAGTTGAACGTGCCTCTACTAACTTTCAGCGTGAAGAGATTGCATGATGGCTCAGATGTTCTTTCAGGTGTTAATGCGGCGAATACTGCGGAAATAAACTTCCACTTCGGCTATGCGGACAACTTCGCCATTCTTGCGCTCGGGAACAAGAAGGATTGCGCCGATGATGCAACAACAGTTCAAGTTCAGGAGCGCATTTTGAACCGGAATGCGGGAATTCTTGTTGATGCACGACTTCTAAAAGACGCAGCAAAAGTTGGAGAAAAGTTGACGATTGATTCTGCTGATTTTGTGTGAATTCCTGTGAGGCGCGGCGCGTTCAATTACAATGCAAAAGTACACGAATACTCGCTCAATCCGCAAGCGGTCGACTCTAGTGAGTTACTTCAGAATTACCAACAACTTCTTGATGGTTTCAGGTTCATGCATGGTTTCAACGGAAGATCTGAGGACAGTTTCAATGCTCGTTTCAGCAGTTTTGATGTGTTTGATCTGGTCAAGATGATGTAATGGTGTTCACAAAATCACCCGATGAGTTATCAGCGGAAGTGTAAAATCTAGTCCAGTCTAATACAGAACTTGACAGTTCTGGCAGAAGTGGGTACCGCGATTTGCAATGCGAATCTTCTGAATTTTTGCCCCACAGTTCTTGCAAGGACTGCCGTGTTTTTGATACACATTGGCGACATTTAGAAAATCGCCCATCTCTTGCTGAACATTAAGGTAGTTGCGCCAAGTTGATCCACCGTGTTTGATGCTCAACTGCATAACTTTGTCAGCATTTAGGTATATATTCGTGAGTAAAGTATGATTAAGATTACCAGTTAGTGACTTCGGGTGTACTTTGGAAAGAAAAAGAGTTTCATCAACATAAATATTACCTAGACCTGCAATAATACTTTGGTTGAGCAGTGCTGGTTTAATCATAATCTTGTGTTTACGAATGCGCTGCAAAAATACATCGATGTCATTTGGTGGTTCAGGGCCTAGTTTTTTAATAAAATCCAGTTCTGCCACATTTTTGGTCTCAAGTAGTTTTACATACCCGAAACCGCGCTCATCATTAAAAAACAATTTGCTGTTGTTGAATGCGAAAATTACCTTTGTGGATTTATCCGGTAAAGCACTAATCAGCGACCTCGTGGGATGTCCACCTGAAAACAGAGTCACTTCATTTTCGCGAATGATAAGTTGACCAGTCATCATCAAGTGTGTGACTAGAGAAAACTCATTTTCCAGCTCGATTACTAGCATTTTACCGTATCTCTTGATGTCCGTAATTACTGAACACGCCATGCGGGGGTCTGCTTCATTCCTAAAACTTGATGCCTTCAGCACCTTGATTTCAGCAACTCTTTTGTTCAGGACGGTATCCACTAAACCTCTTCGAATGGTTTCAACTTCTGGCATTTCAGGCACTACGCACCTCCAGTTCGTTCACGGCAAGGACCAGTCGATTTCATCAACACCACTTTCCTTCAAGAACTGGTTTGTGCGGGAAAAGGGACGTGATCCGAAGAAGCCATTTTGTGCGGATAGTGGACTTGGGTGGACACTTTCGATGATGTGGACATTTCCATTGTTCAGTATTGGTTTGAGCGTTCGAGCATTACTGCCCCACAAAATGGCAACTAGTGGCTGATTTTTACGGTTGGCCAGATGATTCACAGCGGCATCAGTAATCTTTTCCCATCCTCTACCACTGTGGCTGTTCGGCTTGTTTGGCTGAACCGTCAGTACTCTGTTCAGCAACATAACACCCTGTTTTATCCATGGAGACAAATCACCAGTTCTTGGTGGCGCTACACCGATGTCATCGCGCAGTTCAAGGAAAATGTTTTGCAACGAGCGTGGAATTGGTTGCACATCTGGATTAACTGAAAATGACAGACCTATCGGATGACCAGGTGTCGGATACGGATCTTGTCCAACCAATAACACCTTGACGTCCTCCATCGATGCCTGAAACGCGCGCAAAATGTTGTCGCCACTGGGTAGATAACCTCGCCCCGCTGTCACTTCGGAGCGCAAGAATCGACCCAGTTCATGCAACTGGTCTTCCTGATCGGCCAATGCAGCCGCCCAGCCATCAGACATAACACCATTCACCACAGCCACATTATAACACAAAGTTTTCGTTGACGGCAGTGCGTAATTCCATTGACATTAACGAACAATTTGGCGGTGAAAAGTAGTCGAAATAATTGCACAAATACAGGGAAAAGTGTGGTATACTAGACGCATGCATGACAATTTAGAATTAGTACTACTACCCGCAATTGACATCAGTAATGGGTGGGCGGTTCGCCTTCTGCGCGGAGAACTTAATGAGCAGACGGTGTATGCGAGTCCCCAGGAGGTTGCGCAAGATTTTGCAGCTGTTTATGCTGAGCATGCGGGTAACAATTGGGTACATCTTGTGGATCTTGATGCGGCATTTGGTAGAGGAAATAACGCGCGCATAATTGAGGAAGTGCTTGAAATTCTGAAGGCGCACGATGTAAGTGTTGAACTCAGTGGCGGTATTCGAGGTGATGAACAACTTGAGCACGCGATTTCAATTGGTGCTTCCCGTGTGAACATCGG
>AXYY01000143.1 GCA_000485475.1 Candidatus Ancillula trichonymphae ImTpAt | reverse complement strand
TCACTTGATGATCAGAACAGGGAGATTCATATAGAACTACCAGCCGCACAATGCACTCCGAAAAATATTGAGCTACTTAAGGAAATCATCAAGCGGCACCCTGGAAGTACGCGAGTTGTTATTGAGGGTAAACTTGCGGATAAGGTGCAGCTTTTCGCACTTCCCGCTGATCTAGGAATTGATGAAACTACAGCGTTCTACGAAATAAAGGCACTGTTTGGCGTGCGCTCGAAGTAGTTCGAAAAAGTTCTACGAAAAGTTGACAAATGCAAAAAGTTATGATATACTGGGCAGGGTTGTTTAATATCAGACGGTCCAAGTAGTCGTACAAGTGGATGGCTTCGTTGGATACCGTGGTATGAAAGGAAGATATATGACGATGACTGATCCGATTGCGGACTACTTGACTAGGATCCGCAATGCGCAAGGGGCGCACCACGCCTCCGTTGAGATCCCGCACTCAAAGTTCAAGGTGGCGATTTCAAAGATACTGAAAGAGGAAGGTTATATCAATGACTTCAAGGTTGTTGATGGGACCCCTGGTAAGACGCTAACAGTAACTCTCAAGTACGATGCGGCGAATGCACCTGCAATTCAGGGTATCAAGCGTGTATCAAAACCTGGTTTACGCCGCTATACTGGAAAGACCAAACTACCACAAGTTTTGGGCGGTCTAGGAGTTGCAATACTTTCGACTTCTTCAGGGGTGATGACAGATAAACGAGCAAGAAGTAAAGGCGTAGGCGGCGAAATTGTCGCGTTCGTTTGGTAAAGGAGTAGTTTATGACTGAGTTGATTGAAAAGCGTTCAAGAATTGGAAAAGTACCCGTAGTTGTTCCTGCTGGTGTAGACGTTTCGCTTAACGGTAGTAAGTTGGAAGTGAAGGGCTCGAAAGGTACGCTAACTCACGACATTCCTGAACCAGTTAAAGTTGAAGTTGTTGACAGCACTATCATGGTTACTGTTCCTGACACAAACCGCACTTCCCGTTCACTTCATGGGTTAACGCGCTCGTTGATTTCGAATATGGTTGAGGGCGTTACGAACGGCTACGAGAAGAAGATGGAGATTGTGGGAACTGGTTATCGTGTGACTGGTCAAGGTCCAACTAAACTTGAATTTGCACTTGGCAAGTCCCATACTGATGTTGTTGATGCGCCTGAGGGAATTACATTTGCAGTTGCAGATAACAGTCACTTCAGTGTTATTGGCATTGACAAGCAGCAAGTTGGTGAGGTTGCAGCAAATATTTGCAAACTCCGTAAACCGGAGCCGTATAAAGGCAAGGGCATTAAGTATCAAGATGAAGTTATTCGTCGTAAAGTTGGAAAGGCAGGAAAGTAGGTTATGCCAGTTAAGGTATTAGGAAAAAGCAAAGAAAAAGCTAAGTTGCGCAGACACTTGAGGATTCGCAAAAAGGTTTCTGGCAATGCTGAACGCCCCCGCCTAGTTGTCACAAGGTCGCTGAAGCACATAGTTGCGCAAATTGTTGACGACGAGAGAGGTGTTGTATTGGTTTCGGCCTCGACAATTGCTAATTCAGACAAAACACTTGTTGCAAAGGGCACAAAAGTAGATCAAGCACTAGAAGTTGGTAAGTTAGTTGCTAAAAAAGCCCTAGATGCTGGCATTAAGCGAGTTGTGTTCGACCGCGGAGGTAATAAGTATCACGGAAGAACTGCTGCTTTAGCAAATGGTGCACGACAGGGAGGTTTAGAACTATGAGCGAGAATTTCAAAGATAATGAAAATGCAGAGAACCACATTGAGCGGCTGATTGCTGTTCGGCGCGTTGCGAAAACAACAAAAGGCGGTAGAACTATGTCCTTTACTGCGCTTGTGGTTGTTGGAAACGGTAACGGAAAGGTGGGCGTTGGATATGCTAAGGCAAAGGAAGTTCCAGTTGCTGTTAACAAAGCTGTTCAAATTGCCAAGAACGGTTATTTTGAGGTTCCTCGCATTCAGGGCACGATTCCTCATCCTGTACAGGGCGAAGATTCTGCTGGCGTAGTATTCTTGCGACCAGCATCTCCTGGTACTGGTGTTATTGCTGGTGGTCCTGTTCGTGCGGTTTTGGAGTGTGCGGGTTATACAGATGTGCTCACAAAGAGCCTCGGTAGTTCAAATGCAATCAACATGGTGCACGCGACTGCTGCCGCACTTAAGAACTTGGAGCGCCCGGAGGCTGTTGCGCTCAGGCGCGGTTTACCAATTGAGGAAGTTGTTCCAGCTATTATGCGTGCAGCCGCAGCTAAGGGATCAGTTAACTTACTTGATCAGGAACTTGCCAACAAGAAACCGACGAACGAGAAGAAGCCAACTAAACCTAGGAAGACTGCAGGTGCGCAAGTGTCTGAGGAAGTTGCCCCTAAGGTTGAGGATGCAGCAGCTCCTACTAAGGAAACTCCTCAGGAAACTTCAGAAAATGCGGAGTCAGCGAGTACGGATAAAAGTACAAATGAAGTAGAAGTAAGCAAGGAGTAGTAATGGCAAAATTAGAAATTACACAGATTAAGTCTTCAATTGGTCGTAAGTCAAATCAGGGGGAAACTTTGCGTTCTCTTGGACTTAAGCGAATTGGGCATACGGTAACGAAAGGGGATCGTCCTGAGTTTCGCGGTATGATAGACACTGTATCGCATCTTGTGTCGGTTAAGGAAGTATAGGAGATTATAATGGCAGAAGCGAAAAAGGAAATAGCGAAAACGAGTTCTGCGGCGAAGACAGCGGCGACTAAAACTGCGGCCGCAGCAAAGATGAAGAAGAAGTCATCCGAACCGAAAGTAAAGAGCACTGCGCTGAAGTTGCATCATCTGAAACCTGCGGTTGGTGCGCACACTGTGAAGACACGAGTTGGACGAGGTGATGCATCTAAAGGTAAAACTGCGGGTCGTGGAACCAAAGGAACCAAGGCTCGTTATCAAGTGAAGGTGGGCTTCGAGGGTGGACAAATGCCGTTGCACATGCGTCTTCCGAAGTTGAGGGGCTTTAAGAATCCGTTTAAAGTAACGTTCCAGGTCGTGAACCTCGATCGTTTATCCAAGGTGTTCCCTAAAGGTGGAAAAGTCACTGTTGAAGATTTAATTCTAAAAGGGCTGGTTCGAAACGGTTATCCTATTAAGGTGCTCTCAAAAGGTGAAGTTACCGCGAAGTTTGAACTAGTTGCTGATGCATTTTCTAAGTCCGCAGTACAGAAGATTGAGGCTGCTGGCGGTTCGGCGAAGTTAACAAGCGAATCTAGTGATAAGTAGTTCTAATAATGTCAAGTGATGAAAAAGTTGAAGTGAAAAGGGTAAGGTAAGGTCTCATGTTGAAAGGTTTTCTGGCGGCATTCAAGACTTCTGATTTAAGAAAGAAGTTGCTGTTTACAATTGGTATTATTGTGATTTTCAGGTTGGGTTCGTTTATTCCAACTCCTGGTGTCAACTACACGGCTGTTAAAGAATGTATTACGAGTACGGCTAGTGACGGTTTACTTGGCATGATCAACCTATTTTCTGGTGGCGCACTGCTTCAGTTGTCGGTGTTTGCGCTTGGAATTATGCCCTACATCACGTCATCCATCATAATTCAACTACTTAGAGTTGTGATTCCGCACTTTGAGGCGTTGCACCAAGAAGGGCAAACTGGACAGACCAAGCTCACACAATACACTCGCTACGTAACGGTTGGTCTAGCGATTTTGCAGTCAACAACTATTATTACAATTGCGAGGAGTGGTGCGTTGTTCGGCAATCAAGGTGGTGCATGCGACAAGGTGATTCCGAATCAGACCATCGTTGTGCTAGTTATCATGATTATCGCGATGATTGCGGGCACTTCGCTCATAATGTGGCTCG
>AXYY01000142.1 GCA_000485475.1 Candidatus Ancillula trichonymphae ImTpAt | reverse complement strand
GACTTGTAGAAAACTTGAACTTTATGTGGTTACCAAATGGCGTACAACGGTATATGATGAACATCAGCACTAGGACTGATGACAGTATTTCGACTAGTAGTTGTGTCCATGCCTAGTTTTGTGCCAGATTAGGTTCGTTCGCGAAGTGGAAAATATTCGGGGACATGTTTTCTCCTTGACGATTTGCTGCAGGTGTGGACGAGTTAACTGACCAGCAAGCGAACTGACAACCAAGACGCGTTGGTTTAGTTGGCGCTGCTTCCACTTCCTGCTCGCAAAACCCAGACCTGGATTGTTCAACTCATCTGCTTCACTCTGAGTAGTTACCGACAAGGGCACCTGGTGTGACTCGCGCCTGGAAAACCGGCAGTTCGAAGTTAAAAATCATTAGCATGCAGACCATCAACTGGGGACTCAAAATTCACTCGAACTGCCTCAGAGTTTTGACATTGATCACTCCTCCAACCTGCAGAGTACTTGTCTGGTAAAGCGGAAGTGCAAGCAAATTCGAGCGCAGATTCGAACTCCAGACTGTATAATACCTTTCAGGCGGAATGTCCGCAACAAAATCACTCATCTTGTCCTGACTACTAGTGGTTGACTCTATCCCGTAATAGGTGTTACTGCGCACCCAGAATGAGACCCAACGAGGTCATCAAAAGGGAACAACTGATTGACCTTTTATGCCCCACAAGTTGATTAGCGATGAACTTCTCGATTAGTGACGAAATTGCACCTTTCAACATCTTGTTAATTGTCTGTTGTGGCATAAAATTATTGATAACAGAGTTCGCTGATGAAATTGTCATGTTGTTGCTAGTAGGAGGAATAAAACTGTAGTTGTTCGTGTCGGCGCTGATGAAAGTAGGAATGTAAAGCGGGTAAAGATTCTCTTCTTGCTCCTCAACAATTCTGGTTTGGCCACCACCCTGAGCAAATTTACTCAGGAACAAGTTACCCTTGTTGATTTTTATTCTTCCGCTGACATCTGCCGAACTTCCAGGCGAACCATGCGCAATTACAGTTGCGTTGAATTCTCCTGTAATATATATGCTGTACTTGCAGTCATCTACTGAGAGCGCACCACACCTCTTGAACACCAGAACTGCACTAACTGACTGATTAGCTAAATCCACATCAGCGCCCGTTGCGGACCAAGTTGCCCCGCTTACAGTAAGCGTAACAACGCTGCAACCGCGCTGATTTCTGCGGAAGTGGGCAAATGTCAACCACAGTTTCCTCAGCATGTGCGCCCTTTGTGAAGAGCAAAATTGAAAGAGCAACCCCGCTTATCAAGTTTTAGAAGTAGTTTTAACAAAACTCTCAAAGAGTTAGCAGTATTCTATAAGATACTGATTCAACTTAGTATTTTCTAGTACTACTCAACCGTAACAGATTTGGCGAGATTACGAGGCTTGTCCAACGTCTAGCCCCTTGGATGTTGCTAGTGCATACGCAAAAATCTGCAGAGGAATTACATCTAGCAGCGGAGTTAACAAACTGGAGACAACTGGGCGGTCCACGATAAAAGTAGCATGTGCGTGCGCCTGGGCATCATGGGCGTCCGCAATCGTGAACACCTGGGCACCCTCGTGCCTTAATCTCCTGAATATTGTTAATGACCTTCGAGTGCAACTGAGGTCTAGAAAGTGGCGGCAAAATGACAAAAACAGGCATGTCCTTATCAACCAGCGCAATTGGGACATGTTTAAGTTCACCCGCAGCAAAACACCTTCGGCGTGAATATATGCAAGTTCCTTAAGTTTTAGAGCACCCTCCAATGCAACAGGATAACCAACATTCCTGCCAAGAAATAGCACTGACTTCACGGCGCGTAAATTGTGCGCAAGTTGTGAAATTGAATCGAATTGATCAACTAACTCTTGTATTTTATTTGGCACTTCACGAAAATCTTCTAAAATCTCCAGAACTTCATCAACGCACTTCTTGCCGCGCACCAATGCCAAATGAAGCCCTAGCAAATATGCGGCAGTATTTGTGACACGAACGCCTTAGTTGAAGCAACTGAAACTTCAAGACCAGCACGAGTATACAACACGCCATCTGCTTCACGCACAATACTAGCACCTCGTGTGTTACAAATCGAGATTGTTTGTGCGCCGCGCTCAGATGCATACCGCTGAGCCATAAGTGTGTCCATAGTCTCACCAGACTGCGAGACGGAGATTACTAGTGTTTTCGGGTCAACGATCGGATTTCGGTAGTGAAATTCATGTGCAAGTTCAACTTCAACAGTAATTTGACATCAGTGCTCAATTGCGTACTTAGCGATCAGTCCCACATGCGCAACTACTGTTACCTTATCAGTTGCTCGTCGGCGCTCTTCAAATGCATCAACAGAAAGCGGCACTTTGTCTAGTTTTATGCCGTCCAGTTGCTTCATCAAAACGGTCCAGTTAACGTATCTGCACTGCTTTTGGTTCCTCGCGAATCTCCTTTTCCATGAAGGTTTTATAACCAGATTTGGTCACCGAACTGACGTCCCAATCAACAGTAAAGAGCTTACGGCGGTTAAGTTGTTGGCAAAATTCGTCACCACAACGGCATCTGGAGTTAATGTCACAATCTGTGATCTTGCTGAATTTCAACTACCTTATTTGTGTACTCAATAAATGCAACAATGTCCGAACCGAGGAAGTTTTCGCCATCTCCCAGTTCAATAACTAGCGGACTATCATACTTGGCACCAACAATCACATCTGGAAACTTAGCATCTACTGCAAGTAACGCAAAAGTTCCCTTAAACTGCCTGGCAACTTTCTGCATAACGTGAGTTATGGGTACTTTGTCTGCGCGCGTAGATTTTCATCATCTTCAATAATCTACAATTATTCGCGTAGCAAGTGAACGGCAACTTCTGTGTCCGTCGCAGATGTGAAGTGAACGCCCTTGTCCTCAAGCGTCTTCCGCAACTTCGCGGCGTTCTCAATAATACCATTGTGGATTAGTACAACACGAGAATCGTTCAAGACATGAGGATGAGCATTAGAATCGCTGGGCTGCTCTCCGTACGTTACCCAACGAGTGTGACCAATGCAAGTGTGTGACGGAAGTGTTAGTTATGCTTCAATTGCATCCACCAAGTTCTTCAAGCGACCAGCCTTCTTACGAATCTGCAGTTGTGTTCCTGAAGTTAAAGATTCGTTTGAACTGCTGTCAGAACTCGCGTACAATGCAACATCTGCAGAATCATAACCGCGATATTCTAGTCTCCCCAAGCCGCACAACACAACTGAGAGTGCGCGATCCGAACTGCTCGTGCCTCCTTCCACATCATTATGACGACATTTACCAACATATCCAACTATTCCGCACATCACGAACTCCGTTTCAATTCTTGTTTTAGAGTAGACTTTCTAACTGCGAGAAATTAAGGCTACCAGGCTTGTCATACACTTTCTTTCCGTTTTTAAAAATCCAGACGGTTGGAATCGACATTATGCCATTTTCTGCTGCAAATTCCTGGTACTCATCAACATTTATTTTTATAAAAGCGGTGTCAGTATACCGCTCAGATATTTGTTCAAAAAGTGGACCAAAATGACGGCATGGACCACACCAAGGCGCCCAAAAGTCCACCACAACAGTCTTCCCATCGCTGTAGAAATCTTCAAGTTCATTAGGATCTATACTAATCGTTGCCATTCACATCTCCCTCGTATCAACTTCCGCATTATACCACATGTAAACTGCAATTAAAAAATTTTGCAAAACAGTATATAAATTTGCAAAAAATATTTGCACTTAACTAATATTTGTGTTATAATGTCCTTCGTGTGCTAACAGTAATGTTATGGTTATGTACGGGTTTAGTAAACGGAATTGACATAGCCAGAAAGGGGATGTGAAGATTAGTCTGGTGAGCAGGTGGTTACTCAGGAAAGGTGCGGTCGGCAAGCTGTTGTTTGGTGCGAAGTTTTGTGCGTTTACCGTCACTGCATCGATTCTTGTACTTTTCCCGTTGTGCGCAAATTCTCCGGCGTTGCAAAAGGCTTATGCGGTTGAACCCATGAAACTACAAGACCCAATTACTGATCCGCAGAACGTGCTTTCGGACAAAAAAACTCAGCTGTATGACTTGCTAAAAGAGGTGAAAAGTAAAACGAATCAAAATCTGTGGGTTATTTTTGTCCCGAGTTTTGATGGAGTTAATGCAGATGTGAACAAGGATGGAGCAATTGATGCGAAAGACTGGGTTGATTCAGTTGCAAAAACTTCAAATCTTGGTGCAGATGATATTATTCTAGCAGTTGCAACCACCAAGCATGAAATGGTTGTATATGTTTCTGGTGAATCGCGCTACTTGAAACAGAAGAATTTGGACATAATAACTAATGCAACTATGGTGTCACTACAACAAGGAGAATGGGGCAAGGCCGCGCTGAAGTTTTCGGAATCAGTTCAAAGACAAATTCTGTCTAATGATAATAAAATCGGCTACTTCATTGTAATTCCGCTGTTTTTACTACTTGTTGGTTGCCTTACATTCTCGATGATTAAGCGTGCAAAAAGAGAGAAAAAGCCAGGCAATGACAAGCAGGTAGATGAGATTTTTGAGTACAACCAAGCGCCAACTACGGGATTATTGTCCACTGCGGGCACTGGCTACATGCAGACAACTTCACAGAACGCGCAGTTTTCGCAAAGTGCTTCCGCGCGATACTTGCAGAGTGTGCAATATGCACAATACGGTGCTCAAAACAACAACCTGCAAAATGCCTGGTCTAGTTCATATTCAACTTCGACGCCAACTACTGTGGTTTCACCTGCTGCCTGGAGTAATCTTGCACCAACAAAGCAAGGTCAACAACAAAATCAGCAGAACTATTCTGCAAGTTTTGATGAAATACTACAAGAAATTGAAACAACTAGCAAAAACTATACCACACCTGAAAATGCTACCTCTGACATTTTGGACACAGCAAAACAATCTACTTCAAAATCTAGACTAGATGCTCTATATGGCCAGTACGGCATATCAAAAGACAGCGTTGTAATTGGTACTCCAACTGCATCAGCAGCGCCCCACACTGCTTCAACAAAAGAGATTTATGGTGATTACTACACAAGATCTGCTTCAAGATTTTTATATGGCAGTTACTACTCTGATGGACATGCAGCCAAACATGATGAATCGATTAACAATCCGAACGCACATTTTAACAACATTCAGACAATTTATCAGCCGATTGGAGTTGATGTAAGTACAAATACAAACTATACAAGGAGTTCACAAGAGTTATACAACAAGTATTACTCAAATGAACCTTGTGGTTTTCTAGACCGTTTTAAGAAGTAGGAAGTAAGGGAAAGGTAATATAGTATGGGAATAAAGGTATTAGCAATAGATGATGAACCAGATATTTTGGAGTTACTCAAGAACTCGTTTGGGTTTGCAGGCTTTGAGATGACTGGCGCGAAAAACTCGCAAGAGGGGTTAGATTTGGCAGTTAATGGTGACTTTGATGTTATCATATGTGATGTTATGCTACCAGATTTTGATGGTTTTACGATGGCGACACGCTTGAGGGATATGAAGATTACAACTCCTATAATATTCCTGACCGCGAAGGATTCCACTGATAATAAAGTGCACGGTTTATCACTAGGTGCAGACGATTATCTGGTGAAGCCGTTTAGTATTGAAGAGTTGGTTGCTAGAGTCAAGATTCAGGCACGGCGCGGAAAACTGGTGGAAGAAGAAAAGGTCAACGCCACAGAAAGGATCGAGGTTCAGGACCTGATTATTGATACTGCAACTCATGAAGTCTACCGCGGAGACACTCTAATAGAACTTTCTCCACGTGAGTATGAACTGTTGTTGTATTTGGCTGTCAATTCTGGCAGAATTGTAACAAAAAGGCAGATACTTGATGAGGTGTGGGACAATGACTGGAGTTCAGATTTCTCGGTAATTGAAGCGTACATTTCCTATTTAAGAAAGAAGATTGATTCATTTGAAGGTAAACCAAAGTTAATAATCACTAAGCGTTCTGCAGGATATATGATTCGATGATTTCTAAAGTCAAGGTTCTTGGGGTTAAGCTTAAGGATAGATGGAGGAATTTACCGCTGAATCTACGCATAACCTACACGACCACCACGCTTCTGATGATCAGCATGTCTGTTATGTCTCTAATTATATATGCTGTCATATCGGGCAAAATGGATGACGAACTACTAAAAAGAAGGCTCTTTGTCCGCGGTCATAGTGAGGCGGCACTTTTGAATCCGTCTTTAATCATGAACAATGATGAAACGCTTTTGATCAACACTACAAATAACTTGAAGTCATCATTACTGACATACATGATCATCACTATTGTGTCTATGTCCATTATTGGTGCTATAATAGCGTACATGGTGCAGAAAAAGTCTGTGCAACAATTCAAGGAGGGGTTGCTCAAACTGGAAGCTTTCGTTTCTGATGCTAGTCACGAATTGCGTACTCCTCTATCTGTTCTGGTTGGGTATACCGAACTTTACAAGATTAAAGTGAAAAACACCGCAACCACTCTGGAAGAACGCGTAGAGGAGGCGAACCAAACAATTGAAAAAATACACAACAACGCCAAGAGAATGGAGGCCTTAGTAAACGATCTGTTAGTAGTAGCAAAATTGGACAATCATGAAAAACTCGCACACAAGCATTTTGACATAATTCCGGTCATTGTTGCCATTTTTGAAGAATTGAACTTTTTGTATCCAAAACGCTGCATTAAAATTGATGTTGAAAAGGAAAAGGTTATTGTGTTCGGAAATGAACCTCAAATTTCTAGGGCTTTCACAAACCTAGCGCAGAATATATACAAGTACACTCCAGAAAGTTCTCCAATTGAAATTGTAATATCTGCAATAGGTAACCGCATCAAAATTGAGTTCGTTGATCATGGCAGTGGATTATCCGCACAAGATATGAGGGTCATGTTCGATCGATTCTGGACAGAGGACAAGGGGCATAACAGGGAAAGTGCAGGTACGGGACTAGGGCTCAGCATAGTGAAAGAGATTATTGAACAGAACAACGGTATTGTATACGCGACACAAACTCCAGGCAGTGGGTTAACTCAGACTATCATTCTAAAAAGAATCAAGTAACATTTCAGGACCTTGCATAGCTAAGTTTGTAGTCGATGCTGTCTAGATATTCGCGCGCAACATCTGGGTGTATTTCGCGATTTCTTGCTGCATTCTGGATATCTTCGCGCTGCGCTTCAACTATTTCTAGCAGCAACTTGGACATAAACGAGATGTCCTTTCTGTTCTTAAGCGTTCCCTCAACATCAAGGTTGCGCCAGACTAGTTCGACGCGTTCTTTGTTAAAAGTATCCGGATTTGCTTCATGTTCAGCATCGATAACTCGCAGCGCGGCTTTCTCCATGAGTTTGCGCGCCTTAGCCCACTCGCCTTTCAGAGGATCTTCCTCATCAACAGTTGCACATTTCGTGTTCAGAATCCTCTTGATCAAGAACGGCAAAGTGAGCCCTTGTAACAGCAGAGTTCCAACTGCAACAATTAAACTGATGACCTGAATGAACACATGTGTTTTAAATTCCGCAGTTTCGTGACCAATCTCCGCAAATGCGGGCACAGCAGATGCAGTCGCTAGTGTAACAACTCCACGCATGCCCGTCCAGGACAGAATTACATACTCGCGCCAAGTAACTGGTGTGTCGCCGAACTCCAGGGAATTAGGTCTATTTCTGGTGAAAGAAACAAAATGCCGCAGTCGCTTCAGGTGTAGTTGATACCAGATGTTCTTAATTGCCGCATAACCGAGCAGCCCAACTGGACGAATTAGAATAACAATTAGTAGTGTAATAAAACCGTAGCCCACAATCCGAATTTCATCCAGTCCAGAATCAATCAGGTCGGTTACTATAAACCGAAACTGTAGTCCAATGTAGGCAAAAACGAATGAGTCGAACAACATTTCAATTGAGTGCCAGAGCGTTTTTTCTTGAAGCCTTGTTGAATAAGTTGCACGAAAAGTGGTTCTTTCAATTACGAATCCTGCAGTAACAACGCCTAAAACTCCAGATGCATACACATGTTCTACACAAACATAAACTGCAAAGGGCACAATAGCAGTGAAAATCGCGATGATATTCGGTTCTTTTAGCATTTTCCGCACCGCGATTGCAACAACTCCAGCAAAAATACCGATGAGTGCGCCAATTAGACAAGTCCACAAGAAGAGTAAAACTGGTTGCTCGATAATTCTACCGACTCCGTATGACTCGGCAACTGCAAACGAGAAGATTGTAAGTGCGGCCGCATCATTTATCAGGCTCTCGCCCGTTAAGATCACCATTACGCGTTCTGGTAGTCCTAATTTCTTGCCAATTGAAACCGCAGATACTGCGTCTGGTGGAGCAATAACTGCGCCCAAAATCAATCCAGAAGTAAACGTAATAAATCCGACAAGTGCGGAAATTGAAATCGCCACAATTAGCGCAGTAATAAAGGTCATAAAAAACCCCAAATATATAATCGGCCACCGCATTTTGCGAAACTTGTAGACAGACAAATTGCGCGCAGCAGAAAAGAGAAGTGGCGGCAAAATAATTTCCAGCAGACTGTAACCATCAATTGTAAAGCGCGGAACAACCGGAATAAACGAAATTAGTCCAAAAACAACCACCAAAAACAACTCAGACGAAAATTTCAGCCGACGACCAACCGCATTAACAACCAAACTCATGAAGATTAGAAGTATTAAATAACTAGAAATCATAGGTATATTATACACTACTAAATCATCATTGAAACCACCTTATTTTTCAGAAACTACTACTCACATCTTGGCACGCATTTTCTTCGCCGTATCGCTCGGACGCCTCAATAAGTGCAACTCTTCGCGCTAGTTCGGTAATCTTCTCGTTGTTGCGTTTGCGTCCCTCGTAGTTGTTGATGAGCTGAAACAAAAATGCAACCGCAAATACATAGAACACAAGGTCAGTTCCACGCCCAACTCCAACTGCATTTGCAACACGAGTCACCAAATCTGGTTCCAGAGTCGCCACAATTCCTCCGAGCAGTAGCACAATGAAGCCGATTTTTTTTAGAGCGCCTGAATGCATCCCGCTCTTTATGCGTAGTGCACTAATTGCCAGCACAAGAATTAACATGAGCAGCAGAATTTTAATCATTACTTAAATTTCCCACTGATCTTCGACAGCAACACATCGAACGCAATATTTATGGCGTTAACTATGCTTTGACCGTTTTTGCGCGAGTGCTCTGAATACAGGATAGTTACTGGTTCCTCCGCATATTTCCAGTTGTTCGCGCTAATTTTGATGAGAATTTCGGAGGCGTGGGAGAAATCGGGCATATGAATCTTCAAGTTGTTGGCAACTTTACGGTTGAAGACTCGTAGTCCGTTGTGCGTGTCAGTCAAGCGAATTCCAGAGATGATGTTTGAGAAAACTATTGCGAATTTCAACATCGCGTGTTTCGACCACGTTATATTTTGTGCGTGCCCCAGAAATCTTGAGCCCAAAACGATGTCCAGATTCGCATCGCTCTTGATCCGTTTAACGAGCCGCTGAACATCTTCAACTCGGTGTTGTCCGTCAGCATCAAATGTGATGAAGTAGTTGATTTTCTTGTTCTGAAGTGCGAAATCCACACCAGTTTGAATTGCTGCACCTTGCCCTAAGTTCACAGGATGCCGAACTAGTTTCGCACGTGTGGAGAGTATTTCGTCCGAAACATCTGTACCAGGTGAACCATCATCAACGCAAATAATCGTGGTGAACTTTTTGGGTATAGCATCAACAACTTCGCGCACCATGACATCGCGATACACTGGAATAATAATTGCTACATCATCATATGTAACTTTCTTCACATAAATATTATACCACAATGGAAGCGGAGTTTCACTTCGTGAGCGAAATTTCAACTTTGTAAAATACGGACACTTGCGCGCTGCGCACGGTTAAAAGGAGTGCTACGCACGCAGATTGTGCGCGGGTGCGCACAAGACAATGGCATTCCGCGCAGCGAAATATAATTGTTGCGCAGCAAACACAATTCAGCCGCCTTTTGTTTTGCGAAAGGCTTTTTGTTATGTAGCGTAGGCAGCGTAGTAAGTGCGGGTGCAAGCAAAATATGTCATAGGGGTGTGCTATAATGTACTTTAGGCAAACGAAGGGATTAAATATGACAAGTATTGAATGGACTGAACTTGATGATGAGGCTGTAAAAGTTGCAAAAGCACTCGCAGCAGATGCAGTGGAAAAAGTAGGAAACGGACATCCAGGAACAGCAATTTCTCTGGCACCTGTTGCGTATCTGTTGTATCAAAAACATCTGCGACACAACCCGAAGGACACCCTTTGGCCAGGCCGTGATCGATTCATCTTGTCGATTGGCCACTCATCACTTACGCAGTACATACAACTCTTCCTCTCTGGTACGGGACTTGAATTAGATGACCTAAAAAACTTCAGGACTTGCGGGTCCTTGACCCCTGGTCACCCCGAGTACAAGCACACAAAAGGTGTTGAAATTACAACTGGTCCTTTAGGACATGGCATAGCATCGGCAGTTGGTTTCGCATACTCGCAGAGGTATGAGCGCGGGCTGTTCGATCCAGATGCGGCACCTGGAACTTCTCCTTTTGACCACAACATCTTCGTAATTGCAGGTGATGGCGATCTTCAGGAGGGCGTTTCGGCTGAGGCTGCGTCACTCGCTGGTCTGCAGAAACTTGGCAATATTATAGTGATCTGGGACGATAACCACATCTCGATTGAGGGCGACACGAACATCGCGTTCACCGAAGATGTTCTCAAGCGATACGAGGCATATGACTGGCACACACAACGCGTCGACTGGACGAACGGCGACACAAAATACAAGGAGGATGTTCACGCGCTAAGTGATGCAATTGATCGTGCAAAAACTGAGACTGGTAAACCGTCGATCATCTCGCTGCGGACGCTCATTGCTTGGCCGACTCCCAACAAGACCAACGACGCGTCTTCTCATGGTTCCGCACTTGGAGCCGCAAATGTTGCTGAACTCAAGAAAGTGCTTGGCTTCAATCCAGACGAGAGCTTCATCGTGCCAGCAGAAGTTCTGGAGCACACTCGTAAAGTGCAGCAAAAGGGCGCAAAACTACAAGATGAATGGAATGTGAAGTTTGCTAAATTCCGCAAGGAAAATCCTGAAGGTGCCGCACTCTTCGATCGCCTTTATGCGGACAAGTTGCCAGAAAACTGGGAAAGTGCGATTCCTGAATTTGCAGCGGGCGAGTCAATTGCAACTCGTTCGTCATCCGGTAAAGTTATCAATACGCTGGCTGGAGTTCTGCCGGAACTTTGGGGTGGTTCTGCGGATTTGGGCGATTCAAACAATACAACTATTAGTGGAGCCAAATCGTTCGCGCCCGAAGAAAACACAACTGATTCTTGGAAAACTTCACCTTATGGACGCGTACTGCATTTTGGAATTCGTGAACATGCCATGGGTCAGATTATCAACGGAATAGTTCTCAGCGGGAAAACGCGAGCATTTGGTGGCACATTTTTCCAGTTTGCGGACTACATGCGTGACTCGGCTCGAATTGCCGCACTTCAAGGAATTCCGTCCATTTTCGTTTGGTCGCACGATTCTATTGCGGTTGGAGAAGATGGGCCGACACACCAGCCAATCGAGCACCTTGCTGCTATGCGCGCAATACCGGGACTGGACATTGTGCGCCCCGCAGATGCCAACGAGGTTGCAGTCGCATGGCGTGAAATCATCAAGATCAAAGATCATCCAGTTGGCTTAATTCTCAGCAGACAGAACGTACCAACTTTTCCGCGCGATGGTAAGTATGCGAGTGCAAAGGGTGTTGCTAAAGGTGGTTATGTTCTACTGGACGCACCCGCTGGTAAGCCCGATGTAATTCTAATCGCAACCGGCTCGGAGGTGCAGATTGCAGTTGAGGCTCGCGAATTGCTAAGAAGTAGTCAAATCAACGCGCGAGTTGTGTCAATGCCCTCGATTGAGTGGTTCGAGCGCCAAAGTGCTGAATATAAGGAGTCAGTTTTGCCCAAGTCCGTGAAAGCGCGCGTGAGTATCGAAGCTGGAATTGCACTGTCTTGGCATAAGTACTTGACAGATGCGGGTCAAGCAGTTTCAATTGAACATTTTGGTGCGTCTGGGGCGCCCGCGATTTTGTATAAGGAGTTCAGTATTACTGCCCAATCTGCGGTTGAGGCTGCCAAAAGGTCAGTTGTGGCCGCAAAGAGCTAGAAAAGTTGATGAATAAGAAAGTACTTGCAGTTGTTTTGGCCGGTGGTGAAGGTAAGCGACTGATGCCACTAACTAAACATCGTGCGAAACCTGCAGTACCTTTCGGCGGAACTTATAGGCTCATTGACTTTTCGCTGAGTAATCTTGTGAATTCGGGCTACTTGCAGATTATCGTTCTGACGCAGTATAAGAGCCATTCGCTTGACCGTCACATTTTTAAAACTTGGAGAATGAATCAACTACTCGGTAATTACGTCTCAACAGTTCCGGCTCAGCAGCGAGTTTCAAAGGACTGGTATTTGGGACCTGCGGATGCAATCTACCAGTGCTTGAACATTATTGAAGATGAACGGCCGGACATAGTTGTTATCGTTGGTGCTGATAATGTCTACCGCATGGATTTGTCGCAGATGGTGACCAGTCACATTGAGTCAGGTGCTGAATTAACAGTTGCTGGAATTCGCCAACCAGTTGCAAGTGCGTCTGAATTTGGAGTCATCGAGGTGGATCGTAAGAGGACTGGTTATGTTAAAGAATTCCTTGAAAAACCTGAAAACCCGCACGGACTTCCAGATGACGCGAACCAGGTGCTAGTGAACATGGGCAACTACGTGGCGAATGTTCCTGCATTTGTGGAGGCGTTGAACAGAGATCATAAACTGCCGAAGTCTGAAACTGCACATGACATGGGCGCAGACATTGTGCCGTACTTCGTCAAGCGAGGTGAATGCGGATTCTATGACTTCACAACCAACCGCATTCCGGAATCAACCGAAAAAGATGAGAATTACTGGCAGGATTTGGGAACGCTTGACGCATACTACGAGTCGAACATGGACTTAATATCCAGTCATCCAGTTTTCAACTTGTATAATTCATCATGGCCGCTCTACACTGGGTACATTGGTCTACCACCTGCCAAGTTTGTCCACGACGGTTCGTCTGAAAAGGAACGCGTTGGAACCGCTGTCAACTCGATAATCAGTCCTGGTGTGATAATTTCTGGTGGGAGAGTTAGCAATTCTGTTTTGTCACCAGGAGTTCGCATTAACTCGTATGCTGATATCAACAAGTCAATTTTAATGGACAACGTGGTTGTGAAGCGGCATGCGAAGATCAAGAATACCATTTTGGACAAGTATGTTCTGGTGAATCGAGGTGTTGAAATTGGTTACGATCTTGAGAAAGATTTGGCTCGAGGATTCACAATCTCCAAGAACGGGGTAGTAGTAGTTCTAAAAAGCACGGTTGTTTATAAGGATCACGTAGTCAACGGAGATTACATTTTTTTTGACAAATAGAAAGGAAAATATGACAAGAGAGACATTTGAGGTGCTAGGAGATTTCGGGGCACTTCCGGAAGTGGGGTTCAAGGACGATGCGGCGCCTGCGGGTCTTGAAGTGTTCATTTTATCAACTGGAAATGGTACCGATGAAGAAAAAGAGGTCAAGACTGGTCAGAGCATTGATGTGCACTACCACGGTGTTATTTACGGCGGTGATGTCTTCGACTCTTCATTTTCGCGCGGAAGTTCAATCTCGTTCCCAATCGGTGTTGACGCAGTTATCAAGGGTTGGGATGAAGCGCTCGTCGGTAAAACTACTGGTTCAAGGGTGCTCATTTCAGTTCCGCCAGAATACGGTTACGGTTCAAGAGGTGTTCCGCAAGCTGGAATTGGAGGGACTGACACGCTGGTGTTTGTGGTTGACATCTTGGACACGAAGTAGTATACCCTATGGTTCATTATTATACTGCTGGTGAGTCGCACGGCTCCAAGTTGGTGACTCTGCTTGAGGGTGTTCCTGCGGGCGTTGAGGTTCAAACTGATGATATTGTGCTAGAACTTGCGAAAAGACGGCTGGGAACTGGGCGCGGAGATAGACAGAAGTTTGAAAAAGATGCGGTGAGAATTGTTGCTGGAGTGATACATGGCAAAACAATCGGTAGCCCAATAGCAATTGAAATAGAAAACAGCGAGTGGCACAAATGGGACAAGATTATGTCTCCAGACCCCTACGATTCTAGTGCTCTTAACAGCCAGTTGCAGCCGAATGTACCTAAAAAAGAGAGGAGCAGCCAACTGGTGAAGCCGCGACCTGGTCATGCAGATCTGGAGGGTATGCTCAAGTACGGTTTTGCAACTGCGCGGAATGTGCTCGAACGAGCATCTGCTAGAGAAACTGCCGCTCGAGTTGCCGCGGGAACAGTTGCCAAAAAGTTTCTTGAACAAGTATGCGGGACAACAGTGCGCTATCAGGTCGTGCAGTTTGGAGCGTGCAAAAGACAAGATGCGACAGATGACAACGAGTTTATGCAACTTTGTGAAAATGCGGCACTTGATGCGAAGAAGCGCGGAGAGACGATTGGCGGAATTGTTCAAGTTATTGCGGAAGATGTACCTCGCGGACTGGGCTCATATGCAACTGGAAAAACCCGTCTTGATGCGGCACTTTCTGCGTCCGTGATGAGCATCCAGGCATTCAAAGGTGTTGAAATTGGCGATGGCTTTGCATTAGCAACCACTTTTGGAACTGAAGCACATGACCACATCGTGCTTGATGAATTTGGCGCACTCACTAGAACTTCGAACCACGCCGGCGGAATTGAGGGCGGTATTTCCAACGGAATGCCAGTAGTTGTGCGTGCAGTAGTGAAGCCAATACCGTCAGTTCCTGGTGGATTACCGACCATCAACATGCAGACACGAACTGAAGATAGCGCGCACTCGCAGCGGTCTGACACTTCTGCGGTTTTTCCTGCAAGTGTAGTTGCTAGTTCAATGGTTGCACTGACTCTGGCAGATTTCGTGTGCAGCAAGTTCGGTTCAGATTCGCTGGAAGAGATTACTGCAAACTTCAAGGCGCACCAACTGCGGATTCGTAATCTTGTAGAACGTGGGGTTGATGTGTAGATGTGCCCAAAAGTTATTCTAATAGGAATGCCCGCAAGTGGAAAGAGCAAAGTTGCTGCGGCTTACGGCAAGAAGTATGGCATGGAAGTTGCCGATACTGACAAGATAATTTCCGCCTCGTTGGATTCCAGTGTTGAGCAGATCTTCGCGCAGAAAGGTGAGGCGTTTTTTCGAGATGCGGAGGTTCAAACTGTGCGTGGACTTATGAGCGATTTCAGCGGAATTGTTTGCCTCGGCGGTGGTTCTGTGCAGCAGGAAGCGATTCAGCAGTTGCTCTTTGAATACCGCACTAGTGGAGGGGTGGTTGTATATTTGGACGTGAAGAAAGAGCTGGCGGTTGAGCGAATCTACCGCAAGAGTCACACGCGCGCGCTCTTTGGCGACCAGAATCGAACCGTTGCGGATATTGAGGAGATTTGGGAAAAACTACAAGCTGCGCGCGTGAAAAATCTTGAAGATGCATGCACTATTCGTGTGCAAATCAGTCCTGAAAGTAATACGAAAACAACTGCGAAACAAATCCACGAGTTCGTCCAAGAGACCATCGTGATAACTGTGAGTGCAGGTTCTGATGTATATGATGTCCTGATCAGTAGGTCGAAAAAACTATATTTCAATGCGCTTACACTTCTGGGCGATAAGGTTTCGAAGGTCGCCGTTTTGCACACAGCGAGCGTTAAGCGGCATTTGATTCGGCTACTAGATACGCTCAAACTACTGAATTACAACGCGTATACAATTGAAGTTGCTGATGCCGAAGATGG
>AXYY01000141.1 GCA_000485475.1 Candidatus Ancillula trichonymphae ImTpAt | reverse complement strand
TTGGTGAGAAGCGAGCCGAGAATGAGTGGTCATCTCGTAAATGTCCTGCTCAAATTTTAATTGCAAATAAAAATGCAGCTAACCAAATGGTTCGAGTAGCCTAGGTTCGGGTGGTGCATATAGTTTCCGGTATGCATTACTTGTGTCATTCAAGGAAATTGCTGTAACGGCGCGTTAACAGCCGTTGTGGGACTTTTGTTAACAGGGTTGGTTAGAGTATAAAGTTTACCGAAACTCTACAACCTCAAAACGCTACGGTAAACTGCGCTCGGAGAATGCTCTAAACGGTAGTTTTGGACGTGGGTTCAATTCCCGCCACCTCCACGCGCATAAAGGGACGATGATGGTTGTAAAGCTTTAAATTTTGGTCCAGTGGATTATATTTAGAGGCTGAAGGGGGGCTTTGCAGAATACACAAACGGAGCGCTTAAAAAAGATGACCCTGCATTGCTATCACTTGGCATTGAGTTGCATGTTAGTTTACAGCCAAAAACGTGCAATAACTCTAGTCATACGGCAGGTTAACTGGTTCTCACCCCTGTTCAAAACTAAGATATTCTTTTTCACTTGTTTTATATGCTTTAAGTTTGTCTCGTTTGCCAATGGCAACTATTTGAATTATTTAAAAATACCCGTATTAGATCTACGAAATACAATTCTCAACCCTAGTTTGCGATGTTTAGTTTATTGCAACCTGCAAGTTTACCGTGTAATGGTTCGCCAATCTGCATACCGTATTCTTGTATACGAGCCAGACCTTTGTCAACAACAAATAACTTCGAGTTACTATCAAGTTTCTGGTACTCTTTGGAGGATCTTTAACCATTCTAGTTCATAGTTATTACTAATATCAATCACTCCCAGCCATCACTAGTATCAACTGCTGTAGACTTCAGTGCCAAACTGCCCCTAACTTGCTTTGAAACTCTGGCTTGATATATAAAACCATGTGGTATAATAAACACAGGCGTGGGTTTGCTTGAACATCAAGACGAGGTGATTTCGGGATGTACAAGTGTTACCGTTCAGCTGCTTGTGGCATGAGGCTCGGTCGTGAGGGCAAGAAGGTGCGGGCGGTAGTTTGGCAGAACCCTTGATGAAATCGATGAAGATATAAGGAGTACTTGAATTGCAAATAGATGAGTTAGTCCGTCGTGCGCGTAACTCGCAGCGTGTTTTGGAGCAGTTGAGTCAAGAGCAAGTTGATGAGATTGTACGGGCAATTGGAAAAGTAGTTTTTGATAATGCTCAGGAACTTGCACGTATGACTCTGTTAATGAAACTAAAATGGGTGATATTGACGACAAAGTGGAAAAGTGTCAAAATAAATCACGCAATATTTACTACGCTCTTAAAGGCAAAATTTCCCGTGGAGTTCTCAATCAAAATCTAGCTGATGGAATTATTGAAATTGCCAAACCACTAGGTGTTATCCGGTTGCATTAACTCCTACTTACTAACCCTGTTGTAACGCCAATGTGTAATGCAGTGTTTGCTTTTAAGTCGGCCGACTCGGTAATTATCGCTTCACATCCTAGGACTAAAAATGTTAACGAATATTTAACTAATATGTGTTTCGTAATACTTTGAGTCGACTTGAGCGAGAATTTGCTGTTGAAGGTCTTGTTGATGTCTACCAGAGTATTATTATCGATCCTTCAATTGCTCAGACAAATGAATTGATGCAGGCTGTTGATACGGTAATTGCAACTGGTGGTCCAAATATGGTCAAGTCCGCTTACTCTTGCTCAAAGCCAAGTTTTGGGGGGTCGGTGCTGATAATGTTCAGGTCTTGTTTGATGAAGACTTGACTGATGATAGCCTAAATGACGGACTGAAAAAGTTCTTGCTTGCTGGAAGGGCTTTTGACAACAGACTCGTTTGTGCGTGCGAACAGAGCATTATCGCCCCGGAAGCGGAGCTAAACCGGTACCGAATGGCGCTCAAAGAGTTAGATGCTGAAATTATTAACGACGCTGGTACTCTTAAACAAATGGAAGACGTCTTGTTTTCTGGTGGGGTAGTATTTTATTTCCAAGGATGCTGTGGGGCAAGATGCTCAAAAACTGGCCCAGATGACAGGACTTGCAATAGCTCGACCTGCAGAGTTTTTTCTAGTTGTTGAACCAAAAACTTGGGGACAAGGACAGGTCTGGTCAAAGGAGAAGATGTTTCCAGTTCTTGCTCTTTATGGCTACGGCACTTGGGAACAAGCCATTGAAATTGCTCGTGAAAATCTGCAGGTTGAAGGAATTGGACACTCAGTTTCTGTACACAGCTTCAACTCGGATCGCATACTTGAAGTTGGGCTAAAACTACCAGTTCCGCGCGTTCTAGTCAACCAGAATTCAGCAACAACTCTGGGGTGCGGGCGGCTCTTGGGAGAAATAATTCTATTTCGGAGAATCTCTTCTACACGCACCTGTTCAACCGCACACGCGTAGCATATACTAAACCTCAGTTTGTCAAGTCACAGAATTATCCAAGTGATGACGAGGTCTGGAAATAAGACTTGTTGCGGACTTTTCAGAAAGATGAATGAAAAGATGGCAAAACTGCTCTGGTAACTTGACAACGCACATGTAGCTGTGATATAATGCAGCCGTTGAATGATATGTAGGAGTATAACAAAGGATGGACAAGTGTGAAGTACGCAGTTGTTAAGGTTGGCGGTAGTCAGACAAAAGTGAAAGTGGATGACGTAATTGTTGTCAACAGGTTGAAGGATGAGAAGAATGTATCTCTGGAAGCTGGTGCGAAAGTGGATCTGCCAGTTGCACTTTTCGTGTCTGGAGGAGATGCGGGCGCTTCGAAAGTGACGACCAACCAGGCAGATTTAGAGAAGATCAAGGTTACTGCTGAGGTCATTCGCACAGAGCGTGGGAAGAAGATTTCAGCCATGAAGTTCAAGAATAAGACAGGTTACCGCAAGCGTTGGGGACATCGTCAGGAGTTGACGCGTCTAAAAATTGTCAAGTTGGGTTAAGGCACTAGAAAGGTAAAATAATATGGCACATAAGAAAGGGGCGTCGTCCTCAAGGAACGGTAGGGATTCAAATGCTCAAAGACTAGGCGTTAAAAGATTCGGTGGCGAAAGAGTGAATGCTGGCGAAATTCTTGTGCGTCAACGAGGAACTGCGTTTCATCCTGGTATTCAGGTTGGGAGGGGCAAAGACGACACGCTGTTTGCGCTTGCTGCTGGAGTTGTTCGTTTCGGAACGCGCAGAGATCGAAAAGTTGTAGACATCGTCACAGATACAGCATAGCCACTGGTACAAACTGATAGCACTTGGTTGATTTTGTAGACAAGGTTCGCATATTTTTGCGCGCAGGCAGTGGCGGAAACGGTTGCACATCAATTCGACGGGAAAAGTTTCGTCCACTTGCAGGACCAAATGGTGGCAGTGGCGGAAACGGCGGTTCGATATACTTGTGCGCTGATTCGCAGGTAAGTTCGTTACTGGACTACCACTTTTCGCCGCATAAACACGCAAATGATGGCGAGATGGGTTACGGTGGCAGTAAGGATGGCAAGCGCGGTGAAGACTTGTACCTGAAAGTACCAGTTGGGACTGTTGTGAGGACTATGGCTGATGAGTTGATTGAGGATCTTGCAGAAGATGGGCAGACGTTTCTAGCAGTTGCTGGAGGTGTTGGTGGGCTCGGGAACGAGTCGATTGCGAACAAGTGCAGAAAGGCACCTGGATTCTCGTTGCGTGGAACACCTGGCGAAGAAGCCGAATTGACACTTGAGTTGAAGTTGTTGGCAGATGCTGCACTAGTGGGGTTCCCCAATAGTGGAAAAAGTTCAATAGTTGCGTCCATTTCTGCGGCTCGTCCGAAGATTGCGGATTATTCATTTACAACGCTTACTCCAAATCTCGGTGTAGTTTCAAGCCACGGTTATAGATTTGTTGTTGCTGATGTTCCTGGTTTAATTCCTGGTGCTTCGACTGGTAAGGGCTTGGGACTCGAGTTTTTGCGGCACATCGAGCGAACACTGGTCATCGTTCATGTTCTTGATATGCTTGCATACGAGCCGGGCAGGGACCCAGTTTCAGACCTTGAAGCGATTGAGAATGAACTTGATGCATACACGCTCATGCATATGCGAGGTGATGTGAAACCGCTGAAAACCCGCGCAAAACTGGTTGTTTTGAACAAGGTTGATGATTCTGCAGGTAAAGATTTGGCGGAACTTGCAGAAGCTGAATTCAAGTCAAGAGGTTATGAGACTTTCCAGATTTCAGCTCTAAAGCATGATGGACTTAAGGAGTTCGTTTCGAGGCTGGGGCAGATAGTTAAGGAGTTAAAAGATGAACTTGCGGTGGCAGAAAAACTTGAGCTTGACGATTCTGCGCGCCAAATTATCAAGCTAAAGCCCAGGTCTCGAGCTAATACAGTTGGTTTTGAAATATCCAGGCACGAGGATTCTGCGGGCGCGTATTACGAAGTTGTGGGCGAAAAACCACGCATTTGGGTTCTCCAGACAGATTTTAGCAACGACGAAGCAGTTGGTTACTTATCTGATAGATTACAAAAACTAGAAGTTGAGAATGAGCTGGACAAACTTGGTGCGAATGAGGGCGATGAGGTGCGTATTTCACTGGTTAATCCACGCGCGCATTATTTGAAGAATACTGACGAATATTACGAGTTTGACTACAGGCCCTCGATTTTGGCGGGCGCAGAAGTACTTTACGCGCACAGACGAGGTGAAGATGCTAGACTTGAATTTGAGGAGCGCGTGCACCGAGCAACTAGGCAGCAAAAGCGCGCAGAATATCATGCACGTCAAGATGCCAAGAGTAGCACGCGCGAGCAGTTCGCAAAGGAGCGAGAAGTTGATTTTTGGGCTGATCCTGCGGATTTTAGTGACGAGGAAGTTGCAGAAATGGAGAGCTGGTAGATGTGCGTGCGTAGAAATGATCGAGTGGTTGTGAAGATTGGGACAAGTTCAATAGTTAGCGCCGAGAATTATGCGTCTGTAGATTTTGCTAGAGTCAAGAAAATTGTGCGCGCAGTTGTTCAGCTGAAACAAAAAGGTGTTGATGTAATTCTGGTTGTATCGGGGGCGGTGGCCGCAGGAATGGAGGAACTCAAGATGAAGAACCGCCCGCAGTTGCTTGATGAACTTCAGGCGGTGGCCGCAGTTGGACAACCCCTACTAGTGAGTGCGTACCGCCAGTTTTTCCAGCGAAGTTCGGCGTATTCTGCACAAATACTGCTGACAAAGGACGACATTGCGGATTCTGCGCGGCAAGACAACATCAGGCGCACAATTGATGGGTTGTTGAAGAGTAATATCGTTCCAATCATCAACGAGAACGATACAGTTGCGACTGAGGAGTTGACATTTGGCGACAACGATAAACTTGCAGCACTAGTTGCATCCGCGTGCTCTGCGTGCAAGTTGTATTTATTTTCAGATGTTGATGGACTTTACGATGCACCTCCAAATGCGGCTGGTTCAGGAGTTAATGCGAAGTTGATTACAGCAGTTGAGGGAATTTCAAGACTTGACGAGCTAGAAAAAGTTATACAAGTTGGTGCAAGTGCAAGTTCGTTGGGAACTGGTGGGATGCGGACCAAGTTGCAGGCTGCAAGAATTGCGATCGCAGCTGGAATTGAGTGCCACATCGCAAATAACAGCAAAATGCAGGGTGTTCTTTTTGAGCAGACTACTCCGCACACGCAAATTCTCCCAGTTTGCACGCACGAGGAAGGTGAGGCATGAAGTTTGATACCACGTTCACAAACTACGGTTCTGAAGTATCCGCAGTTAAACTAGCGCCTGTAGTTGTGCAGGACGCGCATACATTCGAGATCCTGATGTTGGCGTGGGCAAATGATGAGGCACTGCAGTTGACGCAGAAAACAGGTCTTGCAACTTTCTACTCGCGCTCTAGAAGCGAAATCTGGGTGAAAGGTGCGACTTCAGGAAATTATCTACATGTTCAACAAGTGCTTGAAGATTGCGATTTCGACACCCTGTTATATCTAGTAGAACCAAAAGGTCCTGCATGCCATACGGGCTCGCGAACGTGCTTCTTCAGAACGCTTGATGAGGGGAGAAGATAGTGCCAGTTGATGTGTTCAACGATACGGATTTCCAGGTGATGGATACCGATGACTTTGTGCATCTTTCTCTTTACATTTTTGAGGAACTTGGCGTAAATCCAGATGTTAGTTTGAACATACTGTTCGTTGACGAGGAGGAGATGCGTCGGCTGAATAAACTTTGGATGGGTCAGGATAAGGCAACTGATGTGTTGTCATTTCCACTTGATGAGTTCACGACTAGTTCGCCCGTGTTCTCGAACAGGAACTTTACTGTTGAAGCGGTTGATCTGGAATTTGGAGACATTGCGATTTGTCCATTTGTTGCAGAAAAACAGGCAGAACTAGCCAACCACACGGCGCACGAGGAAATGCTACTGCTGACAACGCACGGGATCCTGCACATACTTGGATACGACCATGCGCAAGTGGAGGAGGAGGCTGAGATGTTCGAGCTGCAGAGGCGATTACTGATCGGTTATATTGCGAGGATGAAGAATGTTGCAGTAGCTGATATTAAAATTGAGGGACTACCAAAGGGACAAGATGATTGCTAATATACTAGTTGGAGTACTTTTTGTTGTCAATATAGCGCTCGCAGTTTCACTAGTTTTGGTCTGTTTGAAGTTGTGCACGAAGAATCACCAGAACATTGTAACACAAATTGAAGAATCTGATGAAATACGTGAAGAAGACCGAAAAATGCTGCGTTCAGTGTTCGAGTTCGGCAACACGATCACGCGCGAAGTCATGGTCCACAGAACTGATATGATTACACTGGATCGTGATGACACATATGGTTCTGCGCTCACGCTGTTTATTCGCTCTGGATTTTCCCGTATTCCAGTTATGGGCGAAAATGCTGATGAAATACTAGGACTTGCATATTTCAAGGATGTTGTTAAGGAAATCTTTCTGCACAAAAAGCCCAGAAACAAGTCTATCACCGCAGTTTTACGGAAGGTCCTATTTGTTCCAGAGTCGAAACCAGTTGATGATTTATTCCGCACCATGCAAGATGAGCGCCAGCACATGGCACTAGTGATTGACGAGTATGGTGGGATTTCCGGACTAGTAACCCTGGAGGACACGCTTGAGGAGATTGTTGGTGAATTAGATGATGAACACGACGCCGCAAATGATGACGCAGTTGTTCTAGTTGAAAAGGATGAGAATGACGAAACAATTTCCTGCATACTACTTGCGAAGTATTTAATCTCAGATCTGCAACAACTCTTTGGCGTTCAGATTGAGCATGACAACGTTGATACAATTTTAGGACTACTGACCAAAGCAATCGGAAGAGTTGCCATAAAGGGTTCACACGCAGAAATCAATGGCTTGAAGTTCGAAGCGGTTCAAGTATCTGGGCGCAAAAAACAGGTATCCAAAATTTCAGTTGAAAAAGTGCGCGAGGTCGAAAGTGACTGATAAAATGCTTGCACCTGCGAATACAAGAGCTGGTTTTATCTGTGTCACTGGGCGCCCGAATGTTGGCAAGTCTTCGCTAGTTAACGCACTTGTAGATGCGGAAGTTGCAATAACATCTTCAAAACCTGAAACAACTAGAAAAGTAATCCGTGGAATTAAAACTTTTGAAGATGAATGCAAGAGTGGTTGTCAACTGGT
This sequence comes from Candidatus Ancillula trichonymphae ImTpAt, assembly GCA_000485475.1. Lineage (GTDB taxonomy): Bacteria > Actinomycetota > Actinomycetes > Actinomycetales > Bifidobacteriaceae > Ancillula > Ancillula trichonymphae. Next base: position 78 of record AXYY01000141.1, on the reverse strand, counting down.
GTTCATCGACACTCCAGGAATTCATCGCCCGCGCACACTTCTGGGCAAGCACTTAAACACAATGGTTAAAGAACAACT
>AXYY01000140.1 GCA_000485475.1 Candidatus Ancillula trichonymphae ImTpAt | reverse complement strand
TGCAGGCACATCGAAAGGTAAGGGCAAGAATTTTACTGAACGAGAACGAGCCATTCAAGAGCTAAGAAACAGCGAGAAAGAGCAAGCTGAGCATATAATGCTGGTTGATTTGGCGCGCAACGACGTTGGAGTTTGGAGCGAGCCCAGAAGTGTTAAAGTTGATGATTTGATGAGCATTGCGGAGTACTCCCATGTCTTCCACATGGTTTCATCTGTTAGCGGAACACTAGCCAAAGACGCACACTCAATTGATGTGTTTGAGGCGACTTTTCCGGCTGGTACACTAACTGGTGCTCCGAAAGTGCGCGCAATGGAAATAATTCAGGAACTTGAAGTGTGCGAGCGTGGAGCATATGGAGGGGCGTTCGTATTCCTGGACTTCAGCGGTAATATCATGTCCTCAATTATAATCCGCACAGTTGTAAAGGAGAACGGTAAGTGCCACTTCCAGAGTTCTGCAGGAATTGTTATAAATTCAGAGGCGGAGAACGAGTGGAACGAGCTGCAATACAAGACGCAAATGCTCAAAAACGCACTAGAGGCACTTGCTGAACAAGATTAAGCAAACCAAGATTAGCTCGAAACCACCACCGCATCTGCGAGTTCTTTAATCTTGTCAATTCTAAATCCGCACCAGACACTTTCAGTTCCGTCGTCATTCGAGACTGTCACTATTGGAGCAGTTTGGAAGTTGTGCTTGTCCAAAACACTAGCCGCATTAGGGTCCTTTTTTATGTCTAGCAAAGTATACTCAATTCCGTATCTATCCAGGAAAAGACAGGTATTCCTACACTGTATGCAATTATCCAACGAGTACACCGTAACCAACACATTAAACCTCTCTACTACTTTGCTTACTTCCATTACTACCGATAACTTGCCAACAAACCACTCAACAAAATGGAAAACACATCATTGTAATTTTATCTTCGCAGTTAACATTATAGCACAAAAAATTATTTTTTTGCAATTTTTTTGAAATTTTCAAAAAAATTTTAGTAAAATTAAAAAGCAAAAGTTGCCGTACCTGATTGTGTAAAAGTATGATATACTGCATTTGTGAGTGTTAAAACTTCAATTTCCGGATTTCCTGAACTTTTACCGCACGAAAGGGCACTAGAAAACGCAGTTCTTTCTGAAGTGCGGTCATGCTTCGAGCTGTTTGGATTTGTAGATATTGAAACTCGCGCAGTTGAACCAGTTTCCGCACTTTTGTCCAAGGGCGAGACTTCGAAAGAGGTTTACTTGCTAACTAGGCTGCAAGACCCCGCAGTTGACATGGACTCCCCCAAGCAACTGGGCCTGCACTTTGATTTAACAGTTCCGTTTGCGCGCTACGTGTTCGAAAATGCAGGATATTTACAGTTTCCGTTCAGGCGCACTTCGATTGGCAAAGTCTGGAGAGGAGAAAGACCTCAAAATGGCCGTTTTAGGGAGTTCGTGCAGGCAGATGTGGACATTGTGAACCGTAGTGAAAATGGCGAAGAGCTTCCGATATTTCATGATGTGGACATTGTGAAGACCGTTGATTACACGCTGCGTCGTTTGGAGCGCTTCAACATTCCAGGGGCAACCATACAGATCAACAACCGCAAATTACTAGATGGTGCATATACTGTTTTCGGGATAAAAGACAAGATCGAAACGATGCGGACACTTGATAAAATGGACAAGATTGGGCAAACCAGTGTTCTTAATGCGTTGCTAGACAGCGGCGAAGATGAGCTGAGCGCGAAGAAGTGCTTGGAATTTGCCAAGATAGTTGCAACTACTCCAGAGGAACTCTTGAACAACTCGCTGATCAAGGAGGTGCAAGTTGAAGATGTGGCAAAAGGGGGGCTAGAAGAACTTATCCACTTGTTAAGTGCGGCTAACGCATTCCACAAGATGAGTGCAGATGAAAGTGATGCGCGCGTTTTAGCCAACTTGCGGATTACGAGAGGTCTAGATTATTACACAGGTTCAGTTTTTGAAACTTTTCTAGATGGGTTCGAAAATTTTGGGTCAATTGCTTCAGGAGGGCGATATGACAACTTAGTAGGCTGCTCAATAAAGGGTGCATCTTCGGAAAGTCCAAAATTTCCGGGCGTTGGAATGTCTATTGGTATTACGAGGTTGATGTCGATAATTCTTGATGTGAACTCCGCGCCGAAGAAGACGGTCCCCACCTTGGTGCTAGTTGCTGTGAATTCCGAGCAAGTGCGTACCGATTCTGATTTTGTTGTAGATTATCTGCGGCACAAGAATATCAGCGCGATCTCGTCACCTAGGGCCTGGAAGTTCGGTAAGCAAATTGAGTATGCGGAGAAGTTGGGAATCGAATTCGTGTGGTTTATTGACGAACATGGCAACTATTCGGTGAAGAACATCACCACTAAAGTGCAGGAAGAAGTTGATGACAGCACATTCAAAGACGAAGTGAAGTTAAAGAAGATCTTTGGGAAATGCGTTGATGATGCTACTCTTCAAGTTATCTAAATTCTTCGGTTGAGCGTAATGCTGGTTGATTAGTGCAACTACAGAATTGGAATTTTTGTCTAGTATTTCATCAATCTCAACGGTCGTCATTCTGCCTGGCTCGAACACTGAGTAGTAGTCCATAAATTTATAGTCACCACCCATCAAACTCTGGTCAATTCTCAGCCGTAGATTAGGT
>AXYY01000139.1 GCA_000485475.1 Candidatus Ancillula trichonymphae ImTpAt | reverse complement strand
GTTCCAGTCATACCGGACAACCTGTTATACAGCCTGAAGTAGTTCTGTAGTGTTATAGTTGCAAAAGTCTGATTCTCCGCCTGAATCTTAACGCCCTCTTTTGCCTCAATTGCTTGGTGCATGCCCTCATTATAACGGCGACCGTTAAGTACGCGCCCAGTGTGTTCATCAACAATTTTGATCTCCCCGCTGGTTACTATGTAGTCCTTGTCCTTAATGAACAACTCCTTCGCGCGAATTGCGTTCTGCATAAACTGAATCAGGGGCGTGTTGACCGAATCATACAGATTGGCAATTCCGAGGTGCTCTTCAAGTTTGTTAATTCCAGAGTCCAGCGCGCCAACGGTTTTCTTTTTCTCGTCCACTTCGTAGTCCTCATCACGCACAAGTGTTCGTGCAAATCTAGCAAAGTCCACATATTGCGTATTCAAATCACCACCCGCATGTCCTGAAATAATCAGCGGCGTTCGTGCTTCATCAATTAGAATGGAGTCTACCTCGTCAACAATTGCGAAGTTGTGCCCGCGTTGAACCAGTTCACTACTGTGCATCGCCATGTTGTCCCGCAAGTAGTCAAAACCAAACTCGTTGTTTGTGCCATAAGTTATATCAGCATTGTACTGTTTTCTGCGTACATCTGGGCGTTGTGAAGAAATTATGCAGCCAACACTAACACCAAGTAGTCGGAAAATGCGCCCCATAAGTTCACTCTGATACGATGCGAGGTAGTCATTAACTGTGATCACGTGCACGCCTAGTCCAGTCAGGGACATCAAATACGCAGGAAGTGTCGCGACCAGCGTTTTGCCTTCACCAGTTTTCATCTCGGCGATATTTCCCCTGAAAAGTGCGACACCACCCATCAACTGCACATCAAAGTGCCGTTGTCCGAGCGTCTGCTTCGAGGCTTCACGCACAAGTGCAAATGCTTCTGGCAGTAAATCCTCCAGGCTCTCGCCATTTACAGGGACCAGCGGAGTTTCTGCCCTCAAAACTTGCGGATCAAACTCATCATCAGTCAAACCACTGTCAGCATTCGGACCAAGAACTTCCACTCCATCTGCGTCAAATGCAATCAGCCCCTTTGTGAATGCCTCGTATTTGTCCCAGCTGTCGCCCCAATATCGCTTCTTGAAGTCCAGAGTAAATTCCTTGAACTGCGCATGATCAATTCCGTCGTAACCAACTTCACACGCATTAACTTGCTCAGCCAGCGTCGCCAGTTGTTTAACAACTCGTCCCTCACCAACTCGTAGTACTTTATTTAATACATCTGCAAAACCCATTTCTTCCTTTAGTCTAGTTCAATAACTCCGTAGCTCCAACCGTGCCGCCTGTACATAACAGCAGGACGACCGGTAGATTCGTGAATAAAAAGGTAAAAATCATGTCCAAGTAGTTCCATTCTCTCAAGCGCTTCACTGATGCTCAACTTCTCACCAGCATGCACTTTTCTGCGGATTACCAGCGGAGTCTCGCTCAAACGAGCCTCAACGCTTTCACCAACTGCTAAGTGTGCCTCAAGTGCAGAAGAATCAGCAATTGTACTGCTCTCGAACCCTTCTGGTGAACTAATTGTCTTCGCAAGTTCTGTATTGTGCTTAAGTTCGTTTTCCAAGTTCTCAGAATTAAAACCACTGCCCGCACTTTCTTCCTTGCTCTTGGCCAGTGCGGCACCTGAACTTTTGTGGTTGATAGACTTGTCATGATTCCGACGAAGTCTTTCTTGCAATTTGTCCACTGCGAGATCCAGAGCAGCAAGAGCCTCAGAAGCTGCAGATTCAGCGCGAATGACAGGTCCCAAACCGTACACCGTTATCTCCACACGCAACCTAATCTCAGCAAGTTTGGGATTGTTCTCGTGCGAAATCTCAACTTTTACTGAATTAACCTTTGGCGAAAGCAATTCAACCTTCTTCAACTTCTCGTTGGCAGTTTTTCTAAATGCCTCAGGAACATATGTGTGACGGCCACTTATTACTATTTCCATACTAAACACTTCCTCTTCTGTAAGTCTTACTACATGCAGTATAGCACATAATTTGGTTTTCTACAACTACTTTATAAAACGAGGTGTTTTCAACGAGAACTCCGTTGGTGAACTTGCCGTTTTAGTCTCTTGTAAGTTTTTTGTAAAAATAGTTGACAAAATTGTAAGAACATGATATAATACACTTGTTGATTGTATCCTAAAGAGGAGGGAACATGACAGGGGGTACTGTCGAGAGGCGTTTGCACGCACTCTCTCATTCTGGGGGTCGTACTGGCTCTCATTCTAGGAGTTTCGCTAACTTCTAGTTGTAATGTTAAAATTGCACGCGCTGGAGAAACTACCGCGGTGGATTTTGGTGAGCAGTATAAGAGTTTGCAGGTGCTAAGAACTGTAGACGAGAAACGAAAAGGCTATGCTTGTCTGGATGGTTTGGTTAAGGACCTCCAGGTGAAGTCTGGTTCAATGCAAGTTGCTGATGTTGCAAAAGTGGCACGTGCTATTCGCGCATTCATGAGTAGAACCAAACTTGGAGTTATGGATACTGATGAGGTCATCGAGAAGGTCTATCCATAGAAAGAGTTGTTCAAGACTGAGGCGAATACTAGCACGCTGCCTGATCCTGTGGACGCCATTGGAAGATTATTACTCAACTTGAAGATGAGTTGGCAACTGTTGATGACATTGAAACAGCGGAAGAAAAAAGAGGAACTCGCACAACGAATTGCGATGTATAAAGGATGCGAAGAATACATTTTCAACTGCTAAAAAACAAGAAGTTCGATAAGATTACTGAGCTTGCAATTGAAACTGTCAAAAGTTTATTTGGTGATGAACAAGGACAGCGGCTTGAGAATCTGGTTTCAATGGCGAAGTCCGCATTTACTCAAGACCCCAATTCAAGTAAAGTCGGCGGAGTTGAGTTGATGAGGATGGTCGTCCAATTATAAGTTCAATTCACTAGCTGAACGAGGGTGGTTATTCTGGCTGGATGAAGTTGGAGTTCGCAGATTACGACGACCAGACTGGAAATATTTCAACTACTAAAACTCTGGACAAGGTTACCACTTCAGATGGTATTTCAGAACGTGCACTAAACTGCGCAATACATGCATGTGACAACTGCTGATTTGGAGCGACTGGGATTGAAACAGGGGCAGATTTTCAGATCTGCGGTAAATGTTCGTGCGAGAATGGAGTCCGTGGTACAGATTTGATCAAGATTCGAAACTCTCAGTAGGATATGTGACCAACGGAACTGTGTTTACTGCACCGACTCCAAATCCAGTCCCGATTGGTTCATTTGCTGATGTCAAGAAGACATTTGCGAACACTCAGAGTAACGTCTTGAAGTTGATCGGTAGTACCATCATTGGTGCGACAATTGCATCCTTGGCCGCTGGAGCCATCGCTTCAGCAAGTATGGGCCTAATTGCACCCGCAGTTTCTGATATTGGTTTGCGGAACTGCTTCCGCACTTGTCTCGTTCTCGCTCACGATGACCCTCAACGACGAGAAAGTTATCGATGTTGACTTGAACAAGCAGATGCGTAGTGAGTATAATTTTGGAAAACTGCATCTGAGAAAAAGACGCACTACGCACTGTGTAATACGTATGCAGATTATGGTTATGGCAAGGATTTTTATGGAAACTACCAAGTGTCCGAGTTCAGTTATGTGAACAAGGGGTATTTATACTCCGTGAAGCCGATTGTCAACTGGAAGCACTGTTCAGATCCGAATAACGATTCCACCTGCAAAACGCATAGAGGGGGGGTGAGGCACGAGACAACAACGGTAAGGCATTGGCTACCACAGACTTGATGAAAGTAAAACTGATGAAAATGGCGTTAACATCAAACAAAGGATTAAACAAATTGTTAAACAGTACAACCAAGATCCTT
>AXYY01000138.1 GCA_000485475.1 Candidatus Ancillula trichonymphae ImTpAt | reverse complement strand
GCAGTTTTACTATTAGTTCTACTATAATCTTGTAATGCCATGTGCAGCATCTTGAGTCTTTGCTCAGATGGAAGAACAGTTTCAGAATTTTTTGAGGTTGATGTGTATGTTGGAACAAGTAGCAGTCTATCCAAGTTCAGTTTATCGAATATTTGATGAACAACTGCAAAATGGCCATTGTGGGCAGGATTAAATGTACCACCCAGAACACCAATCAACATTTATTCGCACTCCCTAAATTGCTTTTTCTTTACTTTTATATTATAATATAAAAGTAAAGAAAAAGCAAGTGGGGGGTGTTCTTGCTCGCAGGCGGAGTTGGTAAGAGGTTGTGGCCACTTTCCAATGCGTTGCATCCGAAGTACTTGCTAAAGACTTCTGGCGGGTTCGTTACTCTGGTAGAGGAAACTTGAGGCGCTTCGAGAAAGCTGTGGATTTTTTGATATGGACAGGAACTTTGTCATTTGTACTTCAGCTCATGGTCGTAAAATACTGGAAAAGTCTTTCAAAATCAAAAAAATTCTCCTAATTTGGAGTTGTTCGCTGAAAATCTAGCAAAGAATACTATGAGCGCTATTGCGGCACTAACAGCCATTTATGTGCAGAAGTCCCCAGAAATTACCATTGTTGCGCATCATCAACTGACCAAATAGCGCTTGATGATAGTGCATTCAAGATGAATATAGAAACTGCCATACAACTCGCAGATGCTGGTAGTGTTGTGTAGTTTTGGAAACTAAGATGAAATATGCGTCTGAAGGTTTTGGATATATCAAGGCACTTGAAAATGGCGAGGTGCTAGAGTTTACGGAGAAACCTGATATTTTGACCGCAGAAGAATATTTCAGGAGTGGCACGCACTTCGTCAACAGTGGAATATATGTGTTTAAGGGTGCAGTTTTGCTACAAGAACTTCAAAGACTACAACCTCAATTGTATCGGATATTATGTCCAGTGTTCAGAATATTCAGCCAAATGGTAAGTACATCAAGTACAAAGTGGATCAGATGAGTATATCCATTGACGACGCACTTTCAGTTCCGCTAACGAAGCAGGGCAGGTTGAAGATGTTGAAAGCGGATTTTGAGTTCGATGACATAGAGACATTCCAGTCATTGCTTAACTACTACAATTTTTTCGACGCACCAATGAACAGAAAAGTTACCGCTCATCTAGCCACTGCTTGTACTTGGCTTTTGAGACGTTGAATTCAGTCTCAGTTACAGAAAATTCTGTTTCTCCGGTATCTGGATTAACTGTACAGAAGTATATCCACGGACCTTCTGCTGGTTTTACTGCGGACGAGATGGCATCTTCACCTGGAGAAGATATCGGGGTGGGTGGGAGCCCCTTTTTGACTCTGGAGTTGTATGGATCATTCTCGTTCTTAAGATCTGATTCTGAAAGTTCTAGTGATTTACTCCCTCCACCGTTGATTCCATATGCGTTAATTGAATCCGTTTCAAGTTTCATATCTATTGCCAGACGGTTTTCAATGACACGCGCAACTTTGAGCATATCATCCTTATGCTTTGCCTCTCGCTGAATAATGGACGCCTTGGTAATAATAGTCTGGTAGTTTTCTGAGGTAACTACATACTTCTTCAAGATGTCAACGGTTTTGTTTATCATGGACTTGAGGATTTCGTCAGCAGTTGTATTACAGTCGAACGTATAAGTTGCAGGAAATAGCCAACCTTCAAGACTTCCGTTCGCTTCTGCAGGTAGGTATTTAGGCGCATTTTTGTAGCTCCGATCGATGTCTGCTGCCTGCACATTCGGGTCCTTTTTAATCGTTTCAACAATTTGCTTTACGGTGTACCCCTCAGGAATTGTGAACTTAATCTGCAGTAAGTTGTCCTTATTCAGTAGCATTTCAAACGCACTCGCAGCACTTAGGTGTTTTTTCAGGACAAATGTGCCATACGAGAGTGTTTTTTTCGGATTACTATCAGATACCTTGATGAATGACTTTGCAGATGCGATAACATTATTGTCAACTAGTATTTGTGCAATCTTGGTGACGGTTGCTCCTTCTGGAATTTTAATGTTGACCTTTTCGAGTTCATCAGCTGCAGTGCCGGTGTAGTCCTGTTCGCTGTGATGAAGATATGTAAACACCATGTAACCACTAGCAGATGCAAGCGCGAGGAACAAGACA
>AXYY01000137.1 GCA_000485475.1 Candidatus Ancillula trichonymphae ImTpAt | reverse complement strand
AATTTGATCCAGCACTTTACGGCGCTGCGCAGAACTTCGACTCGAACGGTAATTATATCTACCCTAAGGGCTTTGACTCTGAGAAGAACGATTGGCGTGCAGGTTTTGAGGATCAGAAGGCCGAGTGGGAGGTAAACTACCTCGAGGCGCACACAATCTGGGAAGAGCATGTCGAATTTGCCAAGAAGTTGCACGAGGCTGAAGATCAAATTGCTAGTGTGTAGTCGGAGACGAAAACTCAGAAGTCAAGCAAAAATTCGAAGCAGAACAAATCTGAATCTGCGTCTGCACAATCCATCATTTGGAAAAGTTGTTGATAATACAACCGCGCTTTCAGAAAATGAAGGACTAGCGGCGTTTAAGGATCGGTTGGTGCAAGAAAAAAATGAAGAAGCTTAATGGACCAGAAAAAGGTAACTGTTGACGGCATTGAACAACCGATTTTACAGCGGTGGGCTGCGGATGATGTTTATGCGTATAAGCGCGATGCGCCGGGTGAAATCTACTCAATTGATACACCACCGCCAACGGTTTCTGGCTCGTTGCACGTCGGACACATTTTTTCCTACACACATACCGATTTGATTGCGCGCTACAAACGCTTGCGCGGTTTCAATGTCTTCTATCCTATGGGCTTTGATGATAATGGACTGCCGACTGAACGAAGAGTTCAGAATTACTACGGCGTACGTCCGGACATCATTAAGGCATATATTCCTAACTACAAGCCGCCATTTGCTGGAACCGCCGGTAAAAACCTCAAGGCCAACAAGTACGATGCGATTTCGCGCGCAAACTTTATTGAACTGTGCGAGAAGTTGTCAAGAGAGGATGAAGCCAAGTTTAAGGAGTTGTGGATGCGACTCGGGCTCAGTGTGGACTGGAAACATACCTACCAGACAATTGACGACCGTTCAAGACGCATTGCCCAGAAGATGTTTCTGCGACATTTGCGTGCGGGTCTAGCATATCAGGCAGAATCACCTGGTCTATGGGATGTCACTTTCCAGACCGCAGTTGCACAAGCCGAGCTAGAGGCGCGCGAATATCCGGGCTTCTACCACACAATTGCGTTCACTTCTGCAGACGGTTCAGTAGTTGAAATTGAAACTACTCGCCCTGAATTGCTTGTTTCGTGCGTTGCTTTAGTTGCATATCCGGATGACGAGCGCTACCAGAAATTGTTTGGGACAACGGTAACTTCACCGCTGTTCAATGTTGAGGTACCAGTTTTGGCGCATGTTGCTGCACAGATGGATAAGGGCGCGGGAATTGCCATGTGCTGCACATTCGGAGATTTGACTGATGTCCAGTGGTGGCGGGACCTGAAGTTGCCAACGCGTAGCATTATTGGGCGCTCAGGTCGCATTGAGGTTGATGCAAATGCTGCATCCTGGATAACTGGAGGTGCACGAGACTTCTTGCTCGAGCTAAACGGGAAGACTGCATTTACTGCGCGTTCAATGGTAGTTGATGCGTTGAAAGATGCTGGTGCATTGCGAGGTGAAATTGTGCCTACTACGCGCATGACAAATTTCTACGAGAAAGGTGATAAACCACTGGAAATTGTGACTTCGCGGCAATGGTACATCAAGAATGGCGGTAGTGATGATGATTTGCAAAAACAGCTGGTAAAGCGAGGTAAAGAACTTAATTTTGTTCCAGATTTCATGCGCACGCGGTATAACAACTGGGTTCTTGGACTGAATTCTGACTGGTTGATTTCGCGTCAGCGCTTTTTTGGCGTTGCGTTTCCGTTGTGGTACAAAATTGACGAGAACGGTGAGATTAACTACGACGAACCAATTCTACCTGATGAAAGTGCACTTCCAGTTGATCCGCTGATTGATGTGCCCGCAGACATGGACGAGAGTATGCGTGATGTTCCTGGTGGTTTCACGGCTGAAAAGGACATTATGGACACTTGGGCAACCTCCTCGCTAACTCCGCACATCGCTTGTGGCTACGAAGAACGCCCACAGAATGTAGAAGATGCGAAAACCACGCGCGCAGATTTTGAGCGCCTATTTCCCATGAGTTTGCGTCCACAAGGACAGGATATTATTCGGACATGGTTGTTTTCAACAGTTGTTCGTGCACATCATGAAAACAACTCGTTACCGTGGAAGAATGCGGCGATTTCGGGGTGGATTCTGGACCCTGACCGTAAGAAAATGAGCAAGTCGAAGGGAAATGTTGTCACGCCTATGCATTTGCTGGAGACGTATGGTTCAGATGCGCTGAGGTATTGGGCCGCGAATGCGAGACTTGGTGTTGATTCCGCATTTGATGAGGGGCAGATGAAGATTGGCAGGCGCTTGGCGATGAAGTTCCTCAATTTGGCGAAGTTCGTCTTGAGCTTGCAGCCTGATGAAGTGTTGAAATTAGGGGCACTTCGTACATTCGAGAATGCGCTCAGCGGTGTAACTGAAGATGTTGATAAGTCGATGCTGGTGGGTTTGTGTGAAGTTCAGCGCAGTGCGTTTGAAGCATTTGATGACTACAACCACGCGCCCGCACTAGAGATTATTGAGACATTTTTCTGGTCATTTTGTGATGACTTCGTCGAACTAGTCAAGAAGCGAGCGTATGGCGAACAGGAGAATTCGGTACATGGTGCTCATGAGGAAGTGCGTGCAGAGTCGCAGCAGAGTTCCGCTAGTGCAAAAAATGCGCTGTTAGTTGCCTTAGTTCTCCAATCCCATCTGCTCGCACCGTTCATACCGTTCGCAACTGAGGAGGCATGGAGCTGGTGGAATGCGGACAGTATCCACACTAGCACAATGGTTCATAACCTGATTATACCACCCTTTATGAAGGGCACCCGCACGAAGAACACGGAGGGCACTCGCATGAGTGAAGATGAAGAAGTGTGCGCGAGGTCGCTGCAGAGTTCTGAACTCTTTAAGCTAGTGAGCACAACTCTCCAGGTCGTTCGTCGCATCAAGTCTGAGCAGAAGCTCTCCATGAAGTCACCGCTCAAAACTGTTCGTTTGGGTCTCAGCGCTGAAAATATCAACTTGCTGTGGTCGACTGTTGGAGATTTGCGCATGGTGTTGAACATAACTTGTGAACTGCAACTTGTGGAGTCGGGTTCTAGTGAGGTGGAAGTTCTAGACTTCGAACTTTAGGTGTAGTTAGTAGTAGTAGTGCTATATTTTGAAATCGGCCTGGATAAACTCGGCAAAGTTGTCCGGCGTTATCACCTCAAACGACGCATCGTTATAAGTTGACATGAACACTTAGTTGATATGCCGCTTGGCCTGGGTTGGTGTTGCAGCAGAACCTGTATGCGTGCAGCCCGTAGTCAATCCTCTCGCCAAGTCCAGTTTCAACCAAATTCATGTTCTGCGAGTTCCAGGTCTCCCAAAAATAACTCTCCACATCGTTTGAATGGCTGATGCCCTGCAATTCTTGTGCTTTGTGCCGTTTCAATAATCAAGAAATTCGCCCACAGGCTCTCCATGTCATCACGCAGTCCAAAATCGTTAAAATTGTTAATCAGGGCATTACGAATGCCAGTGTCGTAGAAGTAGAAACGCGAGAACTTGGCAATCTCATTCTTCAAGCGGTTCTTGTAGGCTTTGTGCTCGTGCGTGGATGATATAATGCTTCTCAAGTATTTTTTATGTAGCGTTGTGTGGTTCGTGGATTTATGCCAACCTTATTGGTGATCATACTCAAACTGGTGCTCTCGTTGATGTGCAGTGCAAGATAGTGCAGCAACTCCATCATCGCCTTTGAGTTCGCAATTTGCTCGAGCTCGAAGATGTTTTTAAGCAATCTGCATGTTAACAGTCTTGATAAGTAACATCGCGCTTCTCCGGAATGTTCGGACTAGAAAGAACCTCAGGTAGTGTGAACCGTAGATGAGAACATCTTGTAAAAGATCATTAACCGACGTTGAACGATACAACAAGCGTAGTTCGGAGATGGCAACTGAATACACACGTATTTAATGCTTGTCCTCGATACTGCGGGTTGAATATGTGAACAGAATCTGAAGTTCTGGGTCAACCCCTGCACTTTACGCCTTCTTGGAGGTCAGAATTTCAACAGAAAGATCCACGCGCGGAATTCGCTGGGCGGCATTATCAATGAACACAACTTTCTTACCTTGTGCCCAAGCAAAAAGTGCCGCAAAATCGTTGGACACTATGAAAATACGATCAGCAATATCATTTCCATCTGCACACAAAACGTACTCATCATCAACGGTTTCCAAGTACTTCTATAATGTGTGTCTTCCCAGAACAATTCGGACCTGAAATGCGCACAACTTGTTCATCACCAAAATACGACTCTGCACCATCACAAAGTACGGAAATTAGATGACGAGGTATTTCGTACATGCTCATATTATACACCTGCAACGGATGAAATGTAAACTACCGCGAGGACTTCGCGTTCGATTTTAGTCTGTATGACCATGACCTTCCTGCGTAGTCAATCGCAAGTTCGTCATCAAACTTGTTCATCAAACTAGAAGCGTAATCGAGCTGCGACTTTATTAGCGCACTGTTGATTGAGTGGTTGTGCGCGTACTTTCTGGGTGAAAAGTCACCAACAAGAACTTTTGTGCGATCAAACGAACTCTTCGCAGCAGCGTATTCAGCATTTGAATTCATCGCGCGGTTGTTGACAACTTCCAGCTTACTGCGCGCACTTTTCTGCGGTTTAACTGCAACTGGTGTGCGGCGGCTTTTCTGAACTGAACTACTGTTTTGCCGAACTACACGCACACCGTAGCGCGCGCGCGACGCGACAACTTTTTTGAGATGGTTGTTCAAAAGTGCAACAAGATACACAAGTGTAACAACCGCCGCGATCACTGCACCCGTTCGAATCAGCGTCACCACCGACCAACTGACAACCGTCGCAGCAAGTGAAATCCCGCACACCACATTGCTAAAAGCCAACGAGCGCCCGGTTTTTTCACTCTTCTGCGCAGAAGACATCTTGCCAACTCTCTGGTGCAGCACCTTCGAGGTTGAAGTCGAAGTTGAAGAGTGCACACGCTTAGTCTTCACAGGAGACGTTGTAGTTTTATAAAATGCTAGTGGTTTACGCGAAGTTGAAGTTTGTGTAGAATTAGCCCGCAACTTCTTCTCGTTTTTCAACTGCTGCTGGGCATCTCGTAAAATGCGAACACCAGTCGAAAACTTGTCCTCATATTCCAAGTTCTTCTCTCTGTACTTCGAGCGCACACGATCAGGAACAAAAATAACCAACCACAGCATAAACGCTACGACAACGAATAAACTTGTAAACTGCTCCACTATGCTATTATATCACATGGACGCCTGAACTGCAGTAAGATAAATTGTAGTTACAATATCTTCAACCAGTGCGCCGCGACTCAAGTCATTAACTGGTTTACGCAATCCCTGCAAAACCGGGCCGACCGCCAGCACGCCAGCAGATCTCTGCACCGCTTTGTAAGTGATATTCCCGCTCTTGAGGTCTGGAAAAACGAACACAGTGGCATTTCCTGCAACCGTACTTCCAGGCATCTTCAACCTTGCAACGGTTTTATCAGTTGCCGCATCGTATTGAATGGGCCCCTCAAAATCGATGTCCAGCTTTTCTGCCTCCACGCGCTCCTTGAGTATTTTTACTGCCTCATTTGTCGCGTCAACATCCGCACCTTTTCCAGACGTACCAGTCGAATACGACAACAAGGCGACTTTCGCATCAAGTCCAAATTGTCGAGCAGTTTGAGCACTAGCAATCGCAATGTCCGCAATAAATTCAGGAGTTGGATTGGGATTCACCGCACAATCAGCGTAGAGTAACACCTCTTCTTCAGCATTTTTGCAGCAACCTGAAGTAGGCAAGCACATGAAAAAAGCACCTGAAACCGTCTTCCGGTCTGGAGTCGTCTTGATAATTTGAAGTGTTGGACGAATAGTATCCGCAGTTGTGTGAACCGCGCCTGAAACCATACCGTCTGCGCAGCCCAACTGAACCAGTAGAGTTGCAAAATACGAGACATCATCACTGACCAGCTTGTGCGCGTCCTCACTCGTCAACCCCTTTGCCTTTCTGAGCTCGAACAGTGCAGCAGCTGTTTTCTGGAGAAGTTCCTCATCCTGATGGGAAACGATCTGGGCCCGGTGCAGATTCTTCAAACCGTGCGCACCAGCAAAATCAGCAACTTTTTGTGCGTCACCAATTATAACCAACTCAACCGAATCACTGGACAAAACTTCATCAGCAGCGTGCAATATCCTCGACTCGTCACCTTCTGGTAACACAATCTTCTTCCTACTATCCGCCGCTTTCGCGGCCAACTTTTCAAGAAACGTCGCATTCTTCTGGTTCATATAAACTCCTTGTACCTACAACTTACAGTATACCACAACCCTAATGACATTTTGAGCAAGCTGACCAAATGAGGTGGTGGAAATGGGTTATTATACACGTGCATATGCGTGTGCTGCATTTTCTAGCGAACAATTAATTGTGAACAAATGGAATAAAAATTCTGCATTCTGTGTTGTAGTGATGAGTAGTTGATGCATGCGCCCGTTCTGGTTGTGCGTGCGTGAACTAGATAATTTAATATGGGGGGTGATTGGTTTCGACAGTACTATTATAGTTTGGTGAGAAGCGAGCCGAGAATGAGTGGTCATCTCGTAAATGTCCTGCTCAAATTTTAATTGCAAATAAAAATGCAGCTAACCAAATGGTTCGAGTAGCCTAGGTTCGGGTGGTGCATATAGTTTCCGGTATGCATTACTTGTGTCATTCAAGGAAATTGCTGTAACGGCGCGTTAACAGCCGTTGTGGGACTTTTGTTAACAGGGTTGGTTAGAGTATAAAGTTTACCGAAACTCTACAACCTCAAAACGCTACGGTAAACTGCGCTCGGAGAATGCTCTAAACGGTAGTTTTGGACGTGGGTTCAATTCCCGCCACCTCCACGCGCATAAAGGGACGATGATGGTTGTAAAGCTTTAAATTTTGGTCCAGTGGATTATATTTAGAGGCTGAAGGGGGGCTTTGCAGAATACACAAACGGAGCGCTTAAAAAAGATGACCCTGCATTGCTATCACTTGGCATTGAGTTGCATGTTAGTTTACAGCCAAAAACGTGCAATAACTCTAGTCATACGGCAGGTTAACTGGTTCTCACCCCTGTTCAAAACTAAGATATTCTTTTTCACTTGTTTTATATGCTTTAAGTTTGTCTCGTTTGCCAATGGCAACTATTTGAATTATTTAAAAATACCCGTATTAGATCTACGAAATACAATTCTCAACCCTAGTTTGCGATGTTTAGTTTATTGCAACCTGCAAGTTTACCGTGTAATGGTTCGCCAATCTGCATACCGTATTCTTGTATACGAGCCAGACCTTTGTCAACAACAAATAACTTCGAGTTACTATCAAGTTTCTGGTACTCTTTG
>AXYY01000136.1 GCA_000485475.1 Candidatus Ancillula trichonymphae ImTpAt | reverse complement strand
TTTCATGCACTCCTTTGCGCTGCTGTATTGTCCTAGAACTTCGGAAAAATCACCAACCTGTTTCGTGCGGTCAGTATAATCGTTCACAATGCGTCTAACTGGCTCAAATTCCTGCTCTTCAACTTTCGTCCGAACACATTCGCAACCTGCGTCAAATGTCCAGCTGGTATCACACTTCAAGGTCTGGGATGAGTTATGCCTCACTCTGATTTGCATACGGAATTACAACTCTTCGTACTCCATACTTCTTGGCGGCAACCAAACTGGGCAGAATACCTCGAACTGGATGCACTCTTGCATCAAATCCAAGTTCACCAACGAATAGAACATCCTTGATATTCTCGTGCGGCACTATGTTGACAGCCGCCAGTATTGCCATGGCGATTGCGACATCAAAGCTCGAACCATACTTGTAGAGCGGATGCGGGTGCCTTATATGCCCCTCTGGAATGCGTATTCTGGAACCTACCTTGAAATGCTGAAAGTACTCTGGACTTCGACTCTGCCAACAAAGTGTCCGGCAATTCCACACAATGGTAATTCCTGGTAAACCGTTGTTAATGTGCGCCTCAACATTTACTATGTGCCCATCGATTCCAACAAGTGAAATGGACTTTGTTGATGCAAATCTAATGCGTCCGCTCATACTCGTACTCCTCTTTCAAGTGGTGCAACTTAGGCGCCGGAATGTCACCGTTAGCAAGTATTCCAATAACATCAAGCGCACACACTCGTATCGAACCGCCTCATGCGTCTGCAATCACAGATTCGCACACTTGAGCATTTAGGCATACTTGGCATAACTAACACCTTCAACCGGTCTGTCCGCGTATTCACTTCGACGCGTCTTCACTTCTTTACTTCAAGAAATACCAACGAATTTGAGGCACGAGCAACAATATCAATCTCACCATACCTTGAGTAGCGCCAATTGCGCTCAATAATCCGCATATTCTGCGCGCGGAAATACTTACACGCATAGTCTTCGCCCCACTGCCCCAGTTGCTTCGTAGTCATATTACGAAAAGTATTCATCTGAGTATGATACACTAAAAAATTACAAAACAGCAAATGAAAATGAAGAAAATGTTAATAACATGATCTGACAAAGACTGATGTGGGTCAGCATCTTTTTTGCGCAGTTACGTGCGTTTTCTAAGTTCTGTCATTGATTAAAAATGGTGTGACTTTTATATTATTGGCAAAAATCCATTATGTCTTTCTGTTCTTTTTTAAGCACATCTTTAAGCACATCGTCGTAAATATCAAGTGATGGGAAGAATATGCACATATTTCCTTCAAAATGACTAAATTCATTCAGTAAAGTTTTTTTACTAAGTAAGCGAATCCTGTACTCATCGCGTGTTTTACATCCTGATTGTCGAGGTAAATATTTGTCAATAACATTTTGCAAAGATAGTTTTGTGAAATATCCAGTTTCTTTTTATCAGAATCATATAATGTTTTTCAATTATTAATCTTAATTTTAGGTAAGTTAAAGTGTGTATTAATGTTCTATTCAAGAGTGGATATGATGATTTATCAACTATTTCACCTGGAACAACAAAATCAATTATATCATGAGAAGTGATTATAAGATCTTTAACCAAACACTACACCCAAAAAAATTCCTCATAGATGGCATTCTCACATCTTGTTTAATGTTCTCATATCCATGCATTAATTTAGATAATTTTTCGTACAGCTTCTCGTTAGCCGTTATATTTGCAAATCCTCGCGCAAACGAAATTATTGACAATAGGTAGGCTTCTTTATCTTTGATAAATTCACTTGGCTTCTTGCATAATGAAATCACTTCTGTGGAATACAGTACTAATTTCTTTTCGTCATTATTTATACACACAAAACCATTGTTTGCCGATTTACAATTATTGAATAGTATAAATTAAAACTATTTTTATACTGATGCTCCATTAAGCGTATAGTATCAATATTATGAGTAAGAATTAATACATGCTTTTTTAGCACACTGAAAGTATTGAGTATTGCATAAATGATTTTGTTTTTATAGATAGAATCAAAACTTGAGATGGGATCATCTAAAATTACCAAACTCTTTGTATCATTACTTTTTGCCTTAAGCAGTTCAAAATACATAGATATAAAAATTTTGTTCTCCTGTGGAGAATGGAAGCTGCACTCGTTCGATTCCAATAACTGGAGTCTCTCCAAAACTCAAGATGATATTGTGATTATTGCCACCTCTTTTTAACTCAACTAATTTACCAGTGAGATTTTCCACAAATCCTTTTAGTAATCTTTCATCTTCGTCCTCAAGTGAAATTTTTTCTTTTATAAAATTTTGATATTCATCAAAATCTTTTTGAGGTCAATGTATCCACTTCTCTTTTTGTTAAAGTAGATATGTCATCAAGCATTGCTTCGACAAACTTTTTTATTTCATCTTGCGTCTTTTTCATTTGGTTTGTTTGTCCAGTATCAAATGTTTTGTAAAGATGCTATTTTATCATTGATGTTCTGAACCGTATTTTTGATCTTTTGCTAAATTCAAGTTCATTCTTTATTTTGTTACCCAAGATAAAATCTTGCAAATTTTCGTCGCCGCGTGGAGCAATATTGCGCCCATAAAAATCGCCAATAACTAAAATGGGAACTTTTTTAGAATTTTGATCGTAGCTCTTACTATATACCATATGTATAAGAATATTTGCCATTTGCCACTTCGTTGCCAAGCAACTTATAGTAAGGCTTGACTTGCCTACTACTCCGTTTGGGGCATAGATAACTGCAAAACCTTTTTTAGAAAATGCAATCGTATCGTTGGTATCAATTGATTTAAATGAATTACTGAATCTCTTACCATACTGTAGTGGCTAAATTCAAGTTTACTATCCATCACTTCATCTCTTTCACTTTAATTTCGATAAAATACACTTCCGAATCTTCAGGAAGTGTATTTAAAAGTTCGTGACCTTACATATTGTGTGATAAGGCATACTTAAATTCTTGCCATCCAGTAGTTAACTGATACTTTCGTAAAGTTAGGCGTCAATTTCGGGTATGGTGCATGACCAATCAATATCAGAGTTTTTGGTGAAATTTTGAAGCGGGACGAATTTCCAGGTTTTTCCTTTGTTAGATTGAGTTATTTTTAAAATTCCCAACATTGTGCGTGCAAATTTTGACTTGATATATTTTAGACATGCTTTAGTCTCTTGTCCAGAGTGTCGAACACTCCAAAACTAATAAAAGTTTGCGTATGACCGATTAGGGGTGTACTCAACACTTTTCCAATTGCACCAGAACCGTTTGAACCAGGTACAAATACTTTCCATTTTTCTAAATTAGGATGGTCATCAAGAAGTTCTCTTTCAATCCAACGATATGTCCTTTTGTTATTTATAAGTCCAAGTATCTGAACACTATTTCGTTTACTTTATTTTCTGTGAATATATTTAGCTATTCAAAAATCGGTGAAGTCAAGCGTTTTTCTTTTTGTTGCTGCCAATAATTTTTTTAAAATCGAGATATTTTTTATACAACTTTTCCAAATTGAATTTATTTTGTAGTACTATTATTTTGTCTATAGATTTCATTCTGTACTGCCTATAACTTTTTGTAATATTTCATTAAGTTCCGTAAATTGAGTAAAAGTATCAATACTCTTAAACTCTGTCTTTTTATCATAATGTGTAATTGCAATTCCACCTTTTATGTCAAGTGTTCGGAAATACATTGCCACTTAAGTGAAAAGTTTTATTAACTCTAAAATGCTCACTTTTTAAAAGTTTCTCACTCCAATCTCCTGCGGTTTTACCAGCAAAAAAACAAAAACCTAGCCAGATGTATTAATTCACTTTTTTCAGCAACATAATGAGAAATATCCACAAAGTCGTTATATATTGGTCTATCACTAGTATCTTTTGTATCCCCTATTGATATGGCGGATTCCCCTCCATTGCAATACAAAATTTCATTCTTTTTCCTTCCTGTTGTTCCTCTAATGATGTTTGGATAATTATCTAAATCATCAAGTTTAATTGTACTAAACTCTTTATTCTGCGTTAAAAACCATTTAATCTTTACTAAATCCAGTTTTCTAGGATTAAACTCTGCCGCTCTTTTTTCGTAATTTCAGTCGCTCATCGCGTACTAAATCGTAACTGGTGAAGTGCTGAGCAATATTATTAATATTTAGTCCCAATATAGTGTAAACTCTTCGTGTAAATTCATAAGCAATCGGAAAAGTTGGAATTGTGTAAATACTATTTGTAGTATTTACACCCTTGCTCTTTAGTAATTTTGTCAATCCTCAAACTAAATTCACCAGCTTTTGATGCAATATCAAGGAAGTTATGCTCTGAATTATATGCACCTTTATTTTCAAGATATCCAAGCATTTCATCCACCACCCATTCGGGCGTAATAATTTCTGAGCTTAAGAACCTGTCAAACTTGTGAATCACATTTTGTACGCGCTGAATCTCCGAAATCGTATCATCTCGCACTAAGGTGTTGATATTCTGAATCTGATAATCCAAACTTGAAAGTGTAAAAATGGTTCATTGATTGCATATATCGCAAAATATGCACATCAGGGTTTAAGTTTTCAGCGATTCGGGAATAATCGTTACCCCCTCATTGATATGCATGATTATCTCTTGAAGATTTTGTTCATTGTGGTCAGAAAGGAATGCGTAGAAAAGTATTCGAGTGTAATAAGTCCGAATCTTGCCACACAACTCATCTTGATTAAATTGGTTTCCCATCATCGGTAGAAATATCTTTAACATCTTGTCCAGTCGTATTATTATCAGAACGGCAAATTTTCAAGACCTTCAAGTATATCTTGCTCTTCAGAATTATAAGGTTTAAAATTAAGTCTATTTTTTGATTCTAATACTTGTTCTCGCTCCATGAAATGTCTAAATATGGCATTATGAAGCAGATCAAAATCCACTGGTATATTTTTCACAGTTTCTAAAACGGTGCGAGTACTATATTATATTCACGAACTGTATCAAGAATATTAGTGGGTACAACTTTGACTAATTTGCTCTCAGCATTCACACATATAATTTGTGACACCTCAAGTTGTTTCTCAATCCGTTCTTTAAGCTGGTCATTGCCACTTCTCCCAGTATTTACATTGTAAATTTGTGCTAGCGTCTCTTCTAAACGATACATTCGAGCAGGATCAAAATCTACTAATAGAGTCTGAGGCTTATAATCAAGCCATAGCTTTTGACACAATCTTTGTCTTTCTCATCTTTATATTCCTTAACATATGTTGATTGTAGCCGAAATGATGCCTGATCATATTCTTCAGGTGATTTGTTGTTTTTTAGATAAATCATGGTGCCCCACTTCAGGTACCGTTGCCCCTCTGTTAACATGCGATTTACAGTTAATGTAATGCTTTTCTGACCTTTTTCTGCGTAGCTTGAAATCTGTTGTTTTATTTCGCTTGGATTCCGATAAGATTTGCGTCCGTCAACACCTGAGATATTTAAAATAGAATACTGGCAAAGATTCTTAATCCACCCTTATAGTCATCTAATAATTTTTCAAACGCATCACAACTAGCTCTGTATGATAAAACCACCACAATGTGTTTACAAAGTTCACCGTTCTTAATTTGTTCATTGTCTAGAAAACTCAAAACTTGTCTATTTGCTGCAGTACCATCAATCACTCGTAGCAACTCTAATACTTCAATCTCATGCTTGAATTTTTGTGCTCCCGTGTTGGAGATTTCTTAGTTGATATGGGATAGAATATCTACTCCCAACGTTTTTAACTCTTCAATAACTTTGCGACTACTTTCCGTTTGGATTAAATGCAAATCGCACCATCTGCGGAAAGCCGAAATATGGATTATTAAATTCATCCACTTCTTCACTTGTTCCACTGTCTAAATGATTGTTATTCCATTCTGTTCTTGCATCTTGAATATCACTATACTGAACATACACAATAATTCATCACTCACAAAACTCATTACCC
>AXYY01000135.1 GCA_000485475.1 Candidatus Ancillula trichonymphae ImTpAt | reverse complement strand
AGAACTCATTGTTCACATTCACCAAGAATTCAGCCGTTATTTTATCCACAGTCCTACTCCAGTTCTTTTATCTGGTACAGTCTCGAATCTGTAAACCCCAGCTTTCTGTAATAATCACGCGTACCAACCGCGCTGATCACACGCAGATGTCGACGGCCGTGCTTGCGCGCGATGTTCTCAGCCTCCTGAATTAACTTGCGCCCTAAACCTTTGTGCTGCGAACTGTTTGTAGTAAGTTGTTCCCTAGAATTCAGTCCAACTGATTTGCCATATATGTGCACCTCTCGGATCATCGCAGAATCGGTAAAGCAGCAGCCACCACAAAAGGGCAAGTCCGTGCCACCTACTTGCAAAATATCGGTCGTTGGAAGGCTCAGGCGTAGAAATCCCGCAATCAAATCCTGTTTCGTAACCCATTCAAGAAAGTACTCCACCGAACAACTGGTGTCATAACGGTGCGTGCGCATTTCAAGTTCAGATGCGTCAATCTTCTTAGTCGCAACTTCCCTGTACCGTATTTCGTCTACGTGCGAGTGCTCTTCATGCAACTTGGCGTCCACAATCTGCCGCAGATTACTTTTCTTGTTGCCCGCCAAAATATCATGTGCCGAAATGTCCCTGATCATACGCGAAATACGAGCATAACGCGGAGTCTTCTTCGTGCATTCGACCAGTAGTGAAACCAAATCATCATCAAAATACGGCGTCCACTCACCAGTCTCATGGCGATTCTTCAAGGGCGTTCCGTCCACAAGCATACAGGGGTACAACTTGATCTCATCTGGCAAAAAACGGTTGTCGGTGACCAGTTTTTGGTAATTCAAACTGTCCATATCAGCGGTTGAAGTGAACAAGTTCAGCATAAAATGGATGTGGATTTTGAAACCGTACAACCGCAGTAAAGTGAACGCGCGAGCAATTTCATCAACTGTAATATTCCGCGCATTTGCGTGCAGAACCGCTTCATCAAGACTTTGCAAACCCATTTGAATTTTTGTGCAACCAAGTTGCCGCAGATTCAGCATTTTGCGTGCGCTTAGAGTATCAGGTCGAGTTTCAATCACCAGTCCGACGACTCTGTGCATGTTATTTTCATTCAACTTCTGCTGATAACTGAGCTCGCACCAACTAGACTTTTGGAATTCTGCAACCGTTTTCCACGCCTCACTTTCCAAGTATATTGCACGAACAGCATCGTTATACGTCCACTCCTGATTCAACACTTTTTTCTGGGCACTACTCGTCCGCTCGTCCACTTCAGCGCGAATATTCGTGAGCCCAATCTTCTTGTACAGCATTTTGCGTGCTTCAACTTCCGCATCTGCTTTGCAGGTGTTCTTAATAATGCAGTACTGATTTTGTTCAGGTGCACTATTTTTGCTGGTAGTAGTAGATTCAGCTAGAAAATCCGAGTCATTCAGTCCACGAAATAGTTCATGCACGAACCAGTTTTGGTATTCAGTTGTGTAGTCCGTAAAAGTACCACCAAGAACAATTAACTCAATTTTATCAGTTTGGTGACCCATCTGCTTTAGCGCGCGCAACCTCGAAATCACCTGCAAATACGGATCGAAGTATACGCGAAGTGCTCGTTGGCAAACAGGTTCATCAGCAAGATAACTCTTGGGCATGCGGACATCATTCGGGCAGTAAATGCAGGCGCTCGAACAAGTCCAGGGTTTGGTCATCACCGTGATCGTGGCGACTCCAGAGGCCGTTCTGCGCGGTTTTATCTGCAGAATCTGGTGCATTTTTGCATCCACCGCTTCATCAACGCCCCAGAATTCGCGACTGTACTTGATATACACTGGTAGAATTCGCTTCTTGGAGATGCACCCACCAGTAAAACCGTTGTCAGTGGCAGCCTGCTGAATCAACTTCTTGTTGATTTTTTCCGCGCTCTTTTCATCTTCAACTGCAGAGTGCGAGGACTTATCAGCCGCTATTGCACGGGTTATGTGTGCGTGTTCAGCGCGAATGAAGTCCAGAAGCGTTCGAACCACCCGCTCCATCAGCACCACCGGAAATCCGATAGAACTGGGGTACACATCGCGGCTGTGTTGAATCTTCTGGTCACCATAACAAATCAATTATAGCACACCCCTATGACATTTTACTTGCGTCGCACTTAACTACGCCTCGCGCAAATAAGGCATTCCGCAGGCGGAATACATCCAACTGCTCAAGCGCGCAAATGATTGTGTTTGCGTAGCAAACTCCGCTGACCGCATTTCACAAAGTGAAACGCCATTATGCTGTGGTATAATATAAGTCATGAGTTTGAATGAATATCGTACGCATTATGCGGGTGAACTTGGACTAGATGTTGTTGGTGAAGAAGTCGTGTTATCTGGTTGGATTGATCGACGCCGAGATCACGGTGGTGTTGTGTTCATCGATTTGCGTGACAAGTCCGGAATTACTCAGGTCGTTGTGAATGATGAAGAAGTTGCGCGCCCTCTGCGCTCGGAGTTTGTGCTGAAGATAACTGGAACAGTTTTCAAGCGTTCAACGGGACAAGAAAATAAACGGCTCGCGACCGGTCAAGTTGAAGTCATCGCGAAAAGTGTTGAAATTTTGAACACTTCAGAGGCGCTTCCGTTTCAGGTGTCGACCGCACTTGAAGAGGCAACTGATGAGAAAGTTGGCGAAGATGTACGGCTTAAATACCGCTACCTGGACCTCCGCAGGCCTTCGCTTAACAACGCGCTGCGACTCAGATCTCAAGCAAATCAGGTTGCTCGTAGTTTTCTTGAACAGCAAGGATTCTTCGAGATTGAGACACCAACCCTGATCCGTTCGACGCCTGAGGGTGCGCGTGATTTCTTGGTGCCTGCACGCCTGAATCCAGGTTCTTGGTATGCACTTCCTCAGTCTCCGCAGTTGTTTAAGCAACTTTTGATGGTTTCAGGTTTTGAGAAGTACTTCCAAATTGCTAGATGTTACCGCGATGAGGATTTTCGTTCAGATCGCCAGCCAGAATTTACGCAGTTGGATATTGAGCTTAGTTTTATTACTACCAACGACATCTACAAGTTGACCGGGAATCTTTTGCACGAATTATTCAAGTTGATCGACGTTGAACTACCCGCAGTTTTGCCGCAAATCAGTTATGCGGACGCCATGAGTAAATACGGCCGTGATAAACCGGACCTGAGATTTGGTAACGAAATTGTTGACTTAACGCAGTATTTTGCATCTACTCCATTCCGGGTCTTCCAGGCGCAGTATGTTGGTGCAATTCGCTATCCGGGTGGTGCGTCTCTTACGCGCAGGCAGTTTAATGCTTGGCAAGAATGGGCGAAGAGTCGTGGTGCTAGAGGTCTAGCATATGTGCAGTTCACCGAGGACGGACTTCAAGGTCCAGTTGCCAAAAACTTGTCCGAACAGGAGCGCGATGGTTTAATGCAGGTCACGCATGCAAAAGTTGGTGATGCAATATTCTTCGCCGCTGGTTCAACTGTGCAGTCTCAAAATCTACTAGCGATGGCGCGCGTGGAGATTGCAAGGCGTTTGGGCGTAATTGACAATGATTTGACTGGTGTTGCTAAGGCGGATGATGCGGTTCTTGAAGAGATTGGCGCCCCCCCATTCCAGATTACAAGAGGTGCTGATGGCCGCGCGTGGAGTTTGGTCTGGGTGGTTGATTTTCCGCTGTTCAAGCCAACTTCAAGAAATGATGACGACATTTCAGTTGGAAGCGGTGACTGGACCGCAGTTCACCACGCGTTTACTTTGCCTAGTGATCTTCAGAACTTCGACAAGGAATCTGAAGTTGCACTTTCTGATAGTTATGACATTGTACTGAACGGTAACGAAATTGGTGGTGGATCGCTGCGTATTCATCGAGCGGACATTCAGCAGCGAGTATTTGACTTGATGGGCATTGAGGAAGATGAGGCTAACGAGAAGTTCGGCTTTCTGCTTGAGGCGCTGAAATTCGGCGCACCTCCGCACGGTGGAATTGCTCTGGGCTGGGACCGTCTAGTTGCGCTAATGTCTGGAACGCCGTCAATTCGTGATGTTATTGCATTCCCCAAGACTGGAAATGGCGTTGACCTAATGCAGAACGCACCTGCTAGAATTACTGATGAACAACGCGCAGAAACTGGTATTGATGCGGTTCTAGAGCGCGAAACTTGAAGTTGCGTTATAATGTTGAGAGAGCGCATAATTCCGTGTCTTGATGTGAAAAATGGACGAGTTGTTAAGGGCGTGAACTTCAAAGGACTAGTTGATGCGGGTGATCCGGTTGAGTTGGCTCGCAAGTATTATGAAGACGGTGCCGACGAGTTGACATTTTTGGATATTACTGCGAGTCTGGACAATCGGGGGACTATCTTGGATGTGGTTCGACGAACTGCGGATGAAGTCTTCGTGCCGCTCACCGTTGGCGGAGGCGTTCGAAGTGTTGAAGATGTCAACGCACTGCTTCGTTCAGGTGCGGATAAAGTTGGCATAAATACCGCAGCTCTTAAGCGTCCGGAGTTGATCAGCGAAGTTGCTGAGCGTTTCGGGAGCCAGGTGGTTGTGCTGAGTGTTGATACAAAAAGGAGAAGTTCCGGTAGTAGTGATTTTATTGTGACGACTCATGGCGGAACGGTTGCAACTGAAATTGACGCACTAGAGTGGGTTCAAACTGCTGAAAATTTAGGCGCAGGTGAAATTCTGTTGAATTCGATGGATGCGGACGGGACCAAATGCGGTTTCGATGTTGAGATGATTCAAGCCGTGAAGGCGGTTACAGAACTACCAGTAATCGCGTCTGGTGGTGCGGGAAAACTTGAAGATTTCGTGCGAGTTCAGCAGTTTGCGCATCCAGATGCCATTCTTGCCGCTTCAGTTTTCCACTTCGGTGAAGTCAACTTGCAGGACATTAAGAAGGCCTTCAAAATCTTGCGCTTGTAGTTTTTCTAGTGCCAAGTCACCAACTGGATTTGCGGCGTAACCTTTTGCCAAGCTGTGCCCTACTAGTGCGTGCAGACACTTCACGCGGTTCGGCATTCCACCAGCGGAAATGTCATCATGTTGTTTGAGCGGCTCAAGTCCCAAGAGCGCGCTGAGTCTGTTGCGATCTTCAATATACGAGCGGTGCGCACGCGCATATTCAACTACGAGTTGCTCATCATATAGTTCACTGGTTTTGTCCAGCAGTTCGTTCAGGTGACGCATATATCCGTTCGCCTCAAGTCTGGACACCGCTTTAACAACTTCTGGGTGTGTCAGGTAGTAGGTGGTTGGAAACGGCTCTGGAATGCGAGGGGACGCCACCACAACCAGAACTTCACCGCACCGGTTATATGCAGCAACTGAAACTATTCCACGCGGTTCACGCCCCAGTTGCTCGGTGACTTGCCGCACCTCATCATCCGTACACCTTCGCAACAACTCCCGCACATTCTGCTCCGTTACTGCGCCGGATTCACACTTGTTGAAGCATTTGCGGGCGCGTTGGCGGTTTTCTGTGCGTTTTGGTCAATTTTTAGTGCAATTAACGAGTTGTAGATTTTCTCATACCAGGGAGTTTTGAACTTACCTAGCGCACTAGATGCGTCCTTGCTCAAGTTGTTTGATGCGTCTTTGCGCAGTTCAATATCCTTGGAGTTACTGACAATATTGGGGTTCGCGATGTGGATAGCGGTTTCACCAGGCAAAATCATGGTGTAGTGTTCGCGCGCATATGCAGTGATGTACTTACTGTCTTTTAAGCGTTCGAGCTCACCTATAGCACGCACTTTGTTGTCATTTGCAGTTTGAAGTTCTTTCTCAAGCATCTGAACGCGGTGCATTTCAGCGAAGTAGTTGCGAACTGGACCAATTGTAATAATAAAAGTTGTGATAATGAGCAGCAGTGCAAAAAGAACACCTTTCGATGCCCTCTGCACTTTATACCTACTACCCGGTTTTTCCACAGCCTGAACTTCGAAGTCACTAGCACTAGTAATCCGTCGCACTGAAGTGAACGAACCACCAGTGACCGCAGTTGCTTATCAATTTATTACTACTTATCGCGTCGCAGGAAATGCGTTTTTACCTGCATAAACTGCCGTATCTCCAAGTGAGTCCTCAATTCTCAACAGCTGATTATACTTGTTGATGCGTTCGCCACGCGCAGGAGCACCAGTTTTCAGTTGTTGAGAATTAACGGCAACAACTAGATCAGAAATTGTCGTGTCTTCGGTTTCTCCAGAGCGGTGCGAGACCATTGCACAGTAGCCGTTACTATGTGCCATTTCAATAGCGGCAAAGGTTTCTGTAACAGTTCCAATCTGGTTCAACTTAACGAGTAGTGCATTTGCAGCATTTTCACTAATTCCACGCGCCAATCTCTCAGGATTGGTAACGAACAAGTCATCGCCAACTATTTGAGTACGGCCTCCGATTTTTGCAGTCAAACGAACCCAATCAGCCCATTCATCTTCTGACAACGGATCTTCAATTGAGAGTAGTGGATAATCTTTAATAAGCTTCTCGTAGTAGTCAATTAAATAATCAGCATCACGCTCTTGTCCCTCAAATTTGTACTTTTTAGTTTCGCTGTTAAAGAATTCAGTTGATGCAACATCCAGTGCTAGACCAATCTGCTCGCCGGGTTTATAACCAGCTTTCTCAATTGACGACACAATCAAGTCAAGCGCTTCTCTATTTGAGTTCAAGTTCGGTGCAAAACCGCCCTCATCGCCCAGACCAGTTGAAAGACCCCTTTCTTTTAGAACGCTTTTGAGCGTGTGATAAATCTCTGTGCCCGCACGCAAAGCCTCCTTGTATGTGTCGAATCCGAACGGTGAAATCATGAACTCCTGAATATCAACATTCGAATCTGCATGTGAACCACCATTCAAGATGTTCATATTCGGAACTGGTAGAATGTGCGCATAAAGTCCGCCAAGATACTTGTACAACTCCAAATTTGCGTATTTTGCACCAGCCTTTGCAGTAGCAATTGAAACACCAAGAATTGCATTAGCGCCGAAGTTCCCCTTATTTGGAGTGCCGTCCGCCTCAATCATCGCACGGTCAACAACCGCCTGATCAGTTGCGTCAAGTCCAACAACCGCTTCTGAAATCTCGTTGAGCACATGTTCAACCGCATTCTGAACACCTTTGCCCAAGTAGCGTGACTTATCACCATCACGCAGTTCAACAACCTCAAATGCACCAGTTGACGCACCAGATGGAACTTGCGCGCGTGCAGTTGTTCCGTCTTTAAGTAGAATTTCAACTTCAACAGTCGGATTACCACGCGAATCCAAAATCTCGCGACTTCCCAAAGCTTCAATAATTGCCATACAATACTCCTTACTTAATATTTCCACCTCTATTATACCACAAGATTATGCTTGCAGAAGATCTATTCACGCAAAATATATGTAATATCAACTCTTGAAGCTAACAGAGCAGGGATACCACCGCTAAGTATTGAGATAAGTAAGAATACGATGGAACCGCCTAAGTAGTGCGTGAGTTGGGAAGGTTATAGTAGTAACCAGTGAGTCTGCACCAAGTACAAAGTGTGGAATTTCTAAAGTTTACTATGCAGGTTACCAGAATGGACAGCAGCAAACAGCAATAACTCCAAGTATCAAGTATTACGGCCGACCCTAGAGTAAGTAAAAATACAAATAATCTAGTTGCCCCAATTGCGCGTCGAAGTGAAAGTTCCCTTTGCTTATTCCTGATGATTGCGAGACCAACATTTAGAATAGAAAAGCCAGAAAGAATAAGTATCAAAATTAAGAGGTAGAAGAATGCTGTAATTGTGTTAGAAAGTCCACTAAATGCTTCGTTCATTTGATCAAACCGCCGGATTTCCATATCAGATTCTGGTACGCCGATGTCATGAAGTGCATTTTTCATCAGTGCGGTTAGACTTAATAAATTAACATTATCTGCATGAACATTTAACAAGTAGGACGCTGTGCTTGGTAAGCACCCCTGGTGCAAGAACTAGTAGTGTTTTGATGGGAATATACAGCATTGCTTGATTATAACCATCTTTCACTACACCAGCAATTGTAAAGTTAAGAGGAGAATACATGTCGTTTATTTTAACACTTACTCTCCCATTGGTTCCCCCCATAAACTCTAGCAGCTACATCGTTTACGGTAACTGAATTTATGATATTTTTGCCAGTCTCATCAAACCATTTACCCAAAATGAGTGAAGTCTTCGGACTCTATTAATATTTCCTGCATAAATTACCGTG
>AXYY01000134.1 GCA_000485475.1 Candidatus Ancillula trichonymphae ImTpAt | reverse complement strand
AGATTCCATTGAAGAAGGAATTGTGGAAATGCGAAACTATTCAATATATTCAAGAATCCAGATAAGGAAACTGTGCTTACCTCATGGCGAGTAGTAGTTAATATGCACTTAGCAGATACAATTGGTGGTTTACCGATGGGCTTGATAATGTGGGACGATTTTATGGTGATTATGACGATAATATTGCAACTGTGGATGCTGAAAACGCTAAAACAAGGGCCGATTGTGAAGCAAAAGAGCCTGAATTAATAACAGCAAACCCTCAGTGGGTTGAGGGTGAATGTCCTGAATTGTGGCAAAATAAAGCTGTTAAATTTCTGGAAATTAACTCAAAGACTGCGCTTTATCCGCTATATTTGGCAGCTAGTATTTTTTTATCGTAAAAAAACTGATCCTGAATTGAGTAAAGACAGTGGTGAATTGTTGTGGAAAGATATAATGAGCGAAAATATTTTTGTCAATTGCAGAACACCGTATGCTAAACGAATTGCTGAGCGAGTTCTGAGAGGTTACGATAAAGCAATTGATACTAATATTTCAGTGGTTGATTTAACTGAAGTTAAGAAACAGCTGGAGTCTTAAGATTAAGGATTCACTTTATGATAGAGCATTGCAATGGTTATTTAAACCGAGTGACAACTACGATAAAACAACACGGGAACGCTCAAATGCCATTATGAATTGGGATGATGTACACGAATTGAACACAACAGACAAGTTTAAAATTAAACGAAAGTTAGAAGCCAAGTTAAAGATAGGGGGATATGATTAAATTTGATGCAATAGTGGGCAATCCGCCGTATCACTATAGTATGAAATAGGCGTAAAATTCCAATTTATGATGAGTTTATTCAATATACTCTGCAAAGATGGGAAAATATGCCACATTTATATCGCCTGATGGTTTTTTGAAAGGTGGACAGCAACTTGATCCGTTTAGAGACTGGCTAATGCAAGATAGACATTTGAAACTTATGGATGTTTGTCAATATCCCATTTTCATAACACTGCCGTTCAGGCTACTGCGGTTACCTTTTTTGATTATATAAAAGAAACCGAATCTCCCATCATGCGCTTTCACAAATCCGTAAGTTCATCTCCCGAAATTACAAGCTGGGATTGGCAGTATACTGAAGCAGAACAAGATGAAAGCAAATTGCAAATTCGTAAAATATACGAACGCATTATTTATGAAGCTGAAAATACCATTAACAGAGCGGGCAGCGGGCTGGGTGTTGTCAGCGGTGTCCCCAGCCAGGGGTAATGATAATGCCGACAGAGCCGGAAGGGTAGCGTAGGTGCCCAGCCAGGTTTTGGGCAACATGAGTGAAATTATACCTGGCAGGGCATCGTTTGGACTTAATACTAAATGCTACAAAGAGAATCGGGAGAAGTTTAGTTTTGGGAAAGAGAAGGAGAGAAACAACACATACTTGCAAAAGAAAATGGAAATTTATTTTACTGGATTAATCCTAATGATGATTTTAGTTATTTAGGTTCAGATGGAGGAATTGATAAAGTTAAACTCATAAATTCTGAAAAATGGAAGATGACTTTCCGAAAGCGGGAACAGTTAACGAAAAACCACTTGAAATTTGGATACTTTCACCTGGTGAAATATTACCGATAAGTTTCTCTGCATTTATTGCGATACCGAAATCGAAGCATTGAACACGCAGAAATATTTTGCAACTAGATTCTATCGTGCAGGATTAGATTCCAAAACGACATCTTGGATTTTATACCGTAAATGGCATTCAAATGTCCCCATCCAAGACTTCACTCCGCACACATCTTTAGGTGGCACATCTGATATTGACTGGAATAAGTCCATTCCTGAAATTGACCAACAACTCTACAAAAAATACAAGCTCACCGCAGAAGAGATTGAATTTATTGAAACTAGGAATGGAGCGATAGTGCACCCGCACACCACCGCCCCTTTAGTATATCCGAACTTGGTTGCGTCTGTTGTGTGTATACGCTATGCTCAAGCAATTCACTTATTGTCCTCACGCTTCTACTTTTTGTATCCGAATACTACATATCAGCGATATATTTCTGTTTATACTGTTGTTCCCACTCCTTATACCGCGTCATATAGGGTACTATTTCACCAGTTGTATTGTTACGTTTTACTCGTGGGAGTTTACCATTTACAAGGTTCAGCGT
>AXYY01000133.1 GCA_000485475.1 Candidatus Ancillula trichonymphae ImTpAt | reverse complement strand
CCAAGAAGCGCTAAGCAGTCCGCTTCTTCAGCTACCGAAAGCCCCCCCCCCCCCACAACTAACTACCGCACAAACGCCCGCACAAACCGCGGTACCACAGAACCAACCCGAGAACACTCATTAACTCCAGAGTCTGCCACAGCACCGTTCACAAAGAGCAACATCATAATTGTCAACAAGAAGCATCCACTGCCCAAATCGTGGGCGCCTGGAGAAAATACAGAAGCAGTTTCGCACTTGAAACAGTTAATCGCAGCTGCCCAAAAATTTGGTGACGCACATGCTTCACAGATTATCAACCAGTGGAGTGGTTACCGCAGTTATGATACTCAGGCAAATCTTTATGCGAATTATGTTGCATCTTCTGGAGTTGAGGCGACGAACACATATAGTGCGAAACCTGGCTACTCGGAGCACCAAACTGGACTCGCATTTGACCTGAAAGATGGGTCGGGCAACTTGTATCGCATCAACGACTCCACTTATAATTATGCCACTGATTAGAGGTTGCTCAGCACGCGCACGAATATGGTTTCGTAGTGCGTTATCATGATGAGTGGGCGCCAATTACCGGATATGTTGGAGAGGCTTGGCACTTGAGGTACTTAGGAGTTGAAACTGCGACTAAAGTTAAGAATTCTGGCAAAACACTTGAGGAATTTCTGGGGATTTCAGGGAGAGATTAGGCATAGTAGTAGCAGTAGATTAAAGCAGATGCTCGATGAATCAAAGCGCGTTATTTTCTTCGGCGGTGCTGGCGTTTTAACAGAAAGCGGAATTCCGGATTTTAGGTTAACTGATGGTTTGTATAATCAGGAGTACGCTTTTCCACCAGAGGAGATTATTTCTCGTAGTTTTTTTAATGCGAACACTTCTGAATTCTACCGTTTTTATCGCAACAAGATGCTGTTTTTGGAGGTCAAACCGAATTCTGCGCATTATTTGTACTGGCAGAGTTGGAAACTCCAGTCATTACTCAAAATATCGACGGATTACATCAGGCTGCAGGTTCTTAGTCAGGTGCACGAATTGCACGGTAGTGTTCACAAAAACTACTGTATGAGGTTGTACGTAATGCGTTCGCAGATCTGGAAACGATGGTGCATCTGATCGACGCCTCTGATGACTACATACCGAAGTGCCCAGTGGCAAACTGCGGTGGAGTTATGAAACCAGCTGTTGTGCTGTATGAAGAACCGCTTGACCAAACTTGTATGGAGTGCCGCACAAGAACTTGGTCGAGCACGCAGACACACTTGTGGTTGGCGGAACTTTACTTGTTGTTTATCCGGCTGCTAGTATGATCCAGTACTTTTCAGGCAGAAATCTTGTCTTCATCAACAAGCAAATGCTAGACTTCAAACAATACAGCAACTTCAATGTCTTGCAGATCAACGATGCGGTCAAGCGTTTCAGAACCTGCAGTAATTGCTGGTTCGTTATTCTTCAACAGAGTCAAAAAGTCTATTTACAGTTGAAACGAGCGGTAGAATCATTGGAGAGCGTTTCAAAACGCGCTCGACATAATGGCCAACAGTTTGTCTAACTATTTTCGTCAACTTTTGAGCAGTAACGTTGTGGTTTTCTTCCATGGTTGTCACTAGCTCTTTCTTGATTTTATTGGGAAGTTTGGCAAATACACTGAGGTCTTCAGCAACTGCAATTACCGATATTTTTGGCGTTGTGACGACTTCACGTGAAACCAAATCAACAGTTACCGTTATTGCGATGAATCCCTCTTGTCCAAGTGTTTTCCGCTGTTTAAGGTGACCATCAGAAACTTCTCCTACTGATTTTCCGTCAACGAAAATGTAACCATTCTCAATTCGTCCAACAACTCTGGCTTGTCCGTTGTGAACATCAATAACTCCACCATCTTTCACAACTGCAATGTTCTCGCGCGGAATTCTACAACTGTGCGCAACAGCAGCGTTTGCAAGCAAGTGCTGCACTTCGCCATGAATCGGTAGAACATTCTTAGGCCGCACAACATTGTAGACTATGCGTAGTTCTCCTTGATTTGCGTGTCCAGAACAATGAACTCGTGCAGTTTTTGAGGAGATGACAGTTGCCCCAAGTGTTAAAATTCTGTTGATTAGTTTCGTCACTTCCTTTTCTTTGCCTGGTGTTAGCGAGGACGCCAGAACCACAGTATCTCCACTATTTATGCCTATAGATGGATATTCACGCATTGAAAGACGATTTAATACAGCGTGCAATTCTCCCTGTGAGCCCGTGCACACAACTATTAGTTTATTACGGTTAACCTTCGAGAAATTCTTTTCTTCAACTAAAACATCAGTTGCATCATCCAAAAGCCCAAGTTTTGCAGCAATTGCAATATTGTTGACCATCGTACGCCCTAAAAGAATTACTTTTCGTCTGTGTTTACGTGCAATTTTGAAGATGTGCGACACTCTGTGAATGTGAGATGCAAAAGTTGAAACAAATATACAACCATCAGTAACCTTGTCAACAATTTCATCAAGTTTAGCTTCAATTTGAGCCTCAGAAGTGACGAAGCCCGGAACCATTGCATTCGTTGAATCAACCATAAACAAGTCAACACCCGCACGACCAACATCTGCGAGCGCCCGCAAATCCGTGAGCCTGCCGTCAATGGGCAGTTGATCCATCTTGAAGTCCCCAGTGTTCAAAATATTACCAGCAGCAGTTTTTATGAACACCGCAAGTGCATCAGGAATTGAGTGGTTAATCGCGATGAACTGCAACAAAAATGGTCCATAGCGCACTTCGCTATTCTCGTTGACTTCATAAAATGCTCCATTATCTGCAGTTCGGCGCCTGATTAGTTCAAGTGTAAATTTTGAACCAACAATTGGAGTGTCTGGGCGCAGCTCCAGCAAGTACGGAATTGCACCAATGTGATCCTCATGTCCGTGCGTGACAACAAGTGCCTCCACGCGATCCAGACGTTCTGAAATGTAAGAGAAATCTGGTAGAATTTGATCCACACCTGGTTCGTTATCGCCCGGAAAAAGCACTCCACAATCAACTAGCAAAATTTTCGGCTCGCCACCATCAATTGGGTCAATCAATTCAATTGCAGTCATATTACGACCAACATCGCCTAATCCGCCAAGTGGCACAACTCGAAGTGTATTTCCACCGAGTATGGGCGGCTTTGAAATCTTAGCATTTACTGCATTCATCTCCACTTCCAACATCTTAGTAACCCATTTCCTCCAACTTTCTGAGCAGTTCGTGCGTGCACTCGTCATCAACTGCCGCATTTGGCAGCCGCATAATTCTTGAAGGAATAACTCCAAGTTGCTGCATGATCGCTTTTGTCATCGCTGCTTGCTGTCCAGTTCCGTTCACAATGTCAACCACATCAATTGTCTTCTCCAAGTGCGTGCGTGCGGAAGCCAAATCTGCTTGTTCAAGACATTCTATAACTTTTTGAAACGTGCGACCGCAGATGTGTGAAGCAACTGAAACTATTCCGGTTGCCCCAAAACTCAAGAACGGCAACAACAACGAGTCGTCTCCGCAGTAGAGCATTAGCGGTTCTAGTCCCAAATTTGCACGCAGTTTGTCAATTGCGACCTTTCGCTTATACGCCTGATATGCATTTCCAGTTGAGTCCTTTACTGCAATAATTGATGGAATTTCTGCTAGTTTTAGATACGTATCTGGATCAATTTTTACACTAGAACGGCTAGGCACGTCGTAAATCATGACCGGCATATCGGTGGCCTTGACAACTGCCGCATAATGCTCGAAGATCCCCTTTTGCGAAGGCCTTGAGTAATACGGTGAAACAACGAGGAGCGCACTAACTCCAAGTTTTTTGGCATCCAGACCGTTACCGATGGTGTGCTCGGTGTCATTCGAACCAACACCAACAATTATGTCTACAGATTTGTTCGGAAAACTAGTCCGAAGCGCATCTTGCACCTCTTTAGCAAGTTGTGCTTTTTCTTCTCGATGCACAGTCGAGGTCTCACCGGTTGTTCCACTCAATACCAAAGCATCAGAACCGTTGTTGATTAAATAAATTGCAAGTTTTCGAGCAGTTTCGTAGTCAATTTCGACACGATTTTTCACTGTTTTCATGGGCGTTATCATAGCAGTAATTACTTTTCCGAAGTTTTTCATAATTCTCCTTGTGTTTTACTATCAATTTTTCTAGTTACTCTGTTTACTGCGGAAGCAACCGCTTTCAGAACCGCCTTAGTGGTTGACGAATCAACTCCAACTCCCCAAAAAGTTTCGTCACCAATTCTACACTCAACGTAAGTTGCTGCGGACGCATTTTGTCCAGAAGTCATCGCGTGCTGCGAGTAATCCAAAATCTGCACTTGCTGCGAACTGGGCATGTAATCCGAAACAATCGAGATGAATGCGTCAATCGGACCGTTACCAATTCCAACTAGTTCGTGCTCCTTCTTGTCAATTATAGCGCGTACTTTTAGAATAGAATCCGCACAATCAGTTTTGGTGGTGTGCTCAATTGACAACATCTTAATTCTTCCCCAAGAACTCAAACCTGCCTTGTCATCAAGTTCTTCAACCGGAAGGTACTCGTCACAAAATAACTTGTAAATCATCGTATCTGATGCCTCTTGTCCTGAAGTTTCTGTGTATTTTTGGACAATCTTGGAGAATTCGATTTGCAGCCGTCTAGGAAGGTTCAAATTATGCCTATTGCGCAGGATATACGCAACACCGCCTTTTCCAGACTGCGAGTTAACGCGAATGATTGACTCATAGCTAGCACCAATGTCGCGCGGATCAATTGGTAGATATGGAACCGCCCAAGTCAAAGTCTCAACTTCGGCGTTTTCCTCAGCTGCTTGCTTTTCTAGTGCCTCAATCCCCTTCTTAATCGCATCCTGATGTGAACCAGAAAACGCAGTGAACACCAAGTCTCCAGCATAAGGATGTCGCTCGTGCACTCCCAGACCGTTGCAATATTCCACTGTTCGCCTAATTTCCTTGATGTTTTTAATCTCAAGTTCCGGATCCACTCCAACGCTAAAGAGGTTGAGGGCCATCGCAACAAGATCGACGTTCCCCGTGCGTTCACCGTTCCCAAACAAGCAGCCCTCCACGCGGTCCGCACCTGCAAGTAACCCCAAATGAGCGGCAGCAATTCCCATGCCCCGATCGTTATGCGGGTGTAGAGAAACCACAATGTCATCACGCGTAAAACTGCACTTGTCACGATCCGCAACTTTTCCATCATCAGGTGCAGAATCGGTCGGTCTTCCAATATGCTTGCACATCCATTCAATCGTATCCGCATAAACATTTGGAGTGGTCATTTCAACTGTTGAGGGCAAGTTAATCATCACTTTTTTGGCACCACCAGCTTCGAAAATCTCAGCAACAGCATTTGAACAACGCGCCGCAAACTCAGGTTCAGTTCCCGTAAAACTCTCAGGTGTGTATTCGTAATACAAGTCAGTTCCACTAAGAAGTTTCTCATACTTCCTGCACAACTTCGCGCCATTTTCAGCCAATTGCAGAGTCTCGCCCTCGCTCATCTTGAACACTACTTTTCGCTGGAGTTTCGAGGTCGAATTGTACAGGTGCACATATGCCCTTCTTGCACAAACTAGCGACTCGTATGTCCTCTTAATCAACTCCTCACGCGCCTGTGTGAGGACTCCGATTGTGACATCTTCTGGTATTAAATCCTGCTCAATCAGCATGCGGATGAAATTGAAGTCCGTTTCTGACGCAGCCGGAAAACCAACTTCAACCTCCTTAAAGCCCAGTTGTAGTAACAAATTCCAGAACCTCAACTTCCTCTTGTTGTCCATCGGTTCAATTAGAGCCTGGTTACCGTCACGAAGATCAACTGAACACCAGCGCGGCGGTACAACTAGAGTTTTGTCTGGCCATGTACGCGCACTACCATCAACAACAATCTGCTCACTATACGACGGCACGTAGCGCTCCCACGGCATGCTGGAGGCGCACTGGCTTGGACCTATGTATCTTCTCTTCATCGTGGTTGTTATTATAGCACAGTTCCACCTCTGATTACATATTTTTTTACATGCACTTGGTGAGGTGTTTTTACTGAGAACTACTACTAATACTAAATCTACGTAGTTTACCTGAGAACTCAAAACTGACTGCACATGCACATTCAGCAGCAGTAAGCGTGATGAAAAGTACAACGCGCGCGCCCAAGTTGTGGTATACTGTAATAGTGGATTTGCCCTAGTGGCGCAATTGGTAGACGCGGTCGGCTCAAACCCGGCTTGTTGTGGGTTCGAGCCCCACCTGGGGTACGAAAGGGTTTCAATATGCGCAG
Organism: Candidatus Ancillula trichonymphae ImTpAt; assembly: GCA_000485475.1. GTDB lineage: Bacteria > Actinomycetota > Actinomycetes > Actinomycetales > Bifidobacteriaceae > Ancillula > Ancillula trichonymphae. Next base: position 9,061 of record AXYY01000133.1, on the reverse strand, counting down.
ATTCAATAACTTACCGAAAACGAAGCGGATGGTTGTGCTGGTTCTGGTTGTGTATTTCGTTCCCACGATTGTGAGTGCTGCATTTTTTCTCTCTAGTGGTACTTCCGCACTTCATTCGAACAAGAGTTTCACAAACTTGCTGAATGGAAAAGTTGTTGAAGAAGCGAAGAGCGAAAATATAATTACTGTGCAGATTTCTTCTGATGAGGAAAAGGACAAGCGCGTGATCGTTCAGTGCGATTCCAAATACGCTAGAATCATCAAGAGCGGTGATAAAGTTCTTGTAAATAAGATTTCAGGTGAACAACTGGCCACCTCGAGCGTGCAGCCTCAGTATGTCTTTTATGGCTTCGACCGATCAACGCCCATGATTTTTCTGGTGCTGATTTATATCTTGGTCATTGTACTTGTTGCAGGATTCAAGGGTTTAAGGGCTCTGGTAGGTTTACTTTTCGGGCTGTTCGTGGTTTTGTTTTTTACAATTCCGTCACTTTTTGCAGGCTCGAATACGCTGGCAGTTGGGCTAATCAGTTCGTCATTTATCATGTTCGTCACACTCTACGCAGTTCATGGTTTTAATATGAAAACTTCAGTTGCACTTTTGGGGACAATTCTCGGTCTACTTTTCACTTCACTTTTTGGCACACTAATTATACAGATTATGCACATTACTGGTTTTGATTCGGACGAAAGTCTACAGCTGGTTCAAAGCTACCCCAGCATATCACTGCAAGCAATAGTGTCGTGCGGCATAATAATCAGTGCACTTGGAGTTCTCAATGACGTTACGATTACGCAGAGCTCAATTGTTGACGAGCTGAAAAACCTAAATCCTAGCATTACTGGAGCGCAGTTGTTCATGCGGGCGATGAGAGTTGGAAAAGACCACATTGCATCAACAATTTATACTGTTGCATTTGCATACATCGGTTCTGCACTTCCCGTAATCATGTGGATTTACACCTTTTCTGATCCAGTTTTTGTCAAGATTACTTCTGAAACAATGGTTATTGATGTCGTCAGCATCTTCATCAGTGGCGTCGGACTAGTTCTTTCAATTCCGCTGACAACTTTTGTTGCTGCGTACACCGCAAGTGGTAAAACCGAGGCACCTGTCACTTTTACTGCTTAGTACGTGCACCTGCATGAAGAACCACTACATGAAGTAGATGATGAATTGTGATATAATATGCGCATGACACTACAACGGTATGCTCGTGAACTGGGTGTACGCATCAGCGGCGATGGCGTTGATGTTGCGCTTTTTGCTCCCGATGCTACTCGCGTTGAGTTCTGCGTGCTAAATCAAGCAGGAAATGCGTGGATCGAGCACGGCGTTGATCTGGAAGGTCCCAATTACGGAATCTGGGACAAGCACATTAGTGGAATTGGTGCGGGTCAGCATTATGGGTTTCGCGTACATGGACCTTGGGATCCGAAGAACGGTTTCTATTTCAACTCCAATAAACTACTGGTGGATCCTTATGCGCGTGCAGTTTACGGAGACTACCGCTATGGAGAGGCAACTCTTGGTTACGAATCATTTTTGGATGCAGACAACACCTACAAACCTAAGTTGCTGGACAAGAAAATGGTGCCGTCGCAGATCAACTCGTTGCCGTTTGTTCCACACAGCGTGATATTGCATGACCTTGACTTTGTGCATCCGCCTGTCTTCCACCCGCACATTCCGTGGTCAAAAACCGTCATCTACGAGGTGCATGTCGTTGGCTTGACCAAGAATGCAACTTGGCTCCCAGAGCACATGCGCGGGACATATGCAGGACTTGCGAACAGTAAAACAATTGAATATCTTAAGGATCTGGGCGTGACGACCATCGAACTGCTGCCAATCCATTCAGCTGTTTCTGAAGCGCATTTGATAATGAGCGGCCTAACGAACTACTGGGGTTATTCCAGCCTCAGTTACTTTGCTCCGAACCCTGATTATGCGACTGAAAATGCGCGGAACTACGGACCCGGCGCAGTTGTTGACGAGGTGCGTGGAATGATCCACTTGCTGCATGAAGCAGGAATTGAGGTAATACTGGATGTCGTTTATAACCACACCTGCGAAGAGAGCAATGCGGGTTCAACATTGAGTTACCGCGGAATTGCAAACAGGAACTATTATGTGCACTCGCTGAAAAAACCAGGTGAACTCGTAGATACAACCGGTTGTGGCAATTCTCTGAACTTCAGGGAGCCTCATGTTGTTCGCTTGGCACTGGATTCTCTGCAATACTGGGCATCTCAAATAGGCGTGGACGGTTTCAGGTTCGACTTGATGACAACAACTGCGCGCGGTGAGAGCGGCTTCACGAAAGAGCACCCATTTCTTGTCTCGATGAAGAACGATCCTATTCTCGGTAACCTGAAGATAATTGCAGAACCTTGGGATTTGGGGCCGTTCGGTTGGCAAACGGGCAAGTTCGGCTTTCCGTACTCCGAGTGGAACGACAGTTTTCGCGACGACGTCCGCACATTCTGGGTCAAAGATCAAGGGAGAATGAAACTAGGGTGGACAGTTTCATCATCCCAGAGTTTTGCGACACGCCTATCTGGTTCATCTGATATTTTTTCGTCTGATCCGTTTGAAAACTTGCGCGGACCTTTGGCATCAATCAATTACATTACTGCTCACGACGGTTTTACACTACGCGACCTGGTTAGTTACGATCAAAAGCACAATGACGCGAACATGGAGAATAATAACGATGGTGCAACCGAAAACAACTCCCATAATCACGGTGCTGAGGGTGAAACTGATGATTTGTCAATAAACTCCAACAGAAGAAAAACTATTCGGAACATGCTTGGAGCATTGTTGCTGTCAACGGGCGTTCCCATGTTGACTGCGGGTGATGAAATTGGTAGAACTCAACGAGGAAACAACAATGCATACTGTCAAAACAACGAGACCTCATGGCTGAACTGGGAGCTGGAGAAGTGGCAGTCTGAACTACTTCAAACCACCAAGCACCTGATATGGATCCGCCAAACTTATCCCGCACTACGCCAGAACAAGTTCTTCACTGGTGAAAAAAAACATGAACTAGATGATTTCGTCGACCTGAGTTGGCTTCAAGCGAACAGTTTTTCGTTCAGTGTAAACGACTGGCAGAATTCGGACAACCGCACATTCCAGGTGGTTTTTGCAGCACCAAACAACGGAGAAAAAAATTCAGATGTTGACATTTTAATAATCTTTAACGGAAAAGATCGCTCATCAGATGTTGTTTTACCAGCCATGCGAAAGTGGTACAGACTTTGGAATTCTCGAGGAGAGTTACCACGCAAATTTGACATGAGTAGCAACAACAACGTGAAAGTGGGCGCGTTCAGTATGCAAGTTTTTGCAGGAAAAAGGGATAGTGATGACTGAACTGAAAAGTAGTAGAGAAATTGAAGAGATGAAACCAGTTGGTAGATTTGTCGCTGAGGTTTTGCAAACCGTGAGCGTGAGTGTGAGACCTGGAACGAATCTGTTAGAAATTGATGAACAAGTTCGTAAAACGATCTTCAAGAAGGGTGCAACTTCCTGTTATGTTGATTATGCGCCCTCTTTTGGTGATGGACCGTTTGCGCACTACATCTGCACAAGCGTGAATGATGCTGTTCTTCATGGTCGCCCGCATGACTACGAACTTGTTGCTGGTGATTTGCTTTCACTAGACTTTGCGTGTTCTCTAAATGGTTGGGTTGCTGATTCTGCAACGTCATTGGTGGTTGGTGCCGATGCGGACGCCAGTTTGGTGACTGCAGAAGTTTCACACTTGATGAGTACGACCGAGACCGCCCTAAAACTTGGCATTGAGAATGCGTGTGCAGGTTTACGAATTGGTGACATTTCAGCAACAATTGGAGAGTACTGCAAAACAAATGGGTTCAAAGTGAACACAGAATTTGGCGGGCACGGTGTTGGACGCGTTATGCACGGAGACCCGCACATTCCAAATGACGGCAAAGCGGATCAAGGCACTAGAATTCGTCCAGGCCTTGTGATCGCAATTGAACCGTGGTTGCTGATGTCAACTGATAAAATATATATTGATGACGAAGATGGCTGGACGATTCGTTCATCTGATGGTTCACTAGGCGCGCACTTCGAACACACAGTTGCTGTGACGGAATCTGGTCCGGTTGTACTCACCGCCTGGGATTAGTCTAGTCCTGAAACTGCTGCACGAACTGATTTCTGGCTGATACTGCAACTCTTCATTCAGTAGTTAACTGCTTGTTCAGTTTTTCAACGGCGTTCTTTGCCGCGAGACTTGCTGCTTTGCGTCTTGTAGTTTCAGTTCCAACTGCCTGAAAATCTGGCATATTAGGAAAAGTCAAGGTTACAGTATACATCTTCGCGTGATCGGGTCCAGCTTCCGCATACTCGTAGACAGGTTCGTCATACCCTTTTTGTACGATTAAATCCCGTAGAACTGCCTTATAATCTCCAGCTTTGTTCTGTTCAAGTAGTGCTTTTGCCTTGTCGATGTCCTCCAAAACTGTCCGCTTAACGAAATCTGAAACAACTTCCATGCCGTTCGAGAGGTATACAGCAGCAACCAAAGCCTCAAATGCGTCACTCAGAATCGAATTCTTCTCATTCCCGTGACTTCTTACTTCACCAAGCCCCAAAAGAACAACCTTATTCATACCAATCTTACGAGTGACATCAGCCAAATGCGACTCGCACACAAAATACGCCCGCAACTGCGTTAACATGCCTTCTTGTAAATCTGAATATACAGAATACAACTCATTACCAACTATGAACCCCAAAACTGCATCACCAAGAAACTCCAGGCGCTCATTAGTTTGCTGTAGATTATTTTCGTATGAATACGACCTATGAGTCAACGCACGCACCAGCAAATCAGGATCGACAACACATCCTAGTGCGCTTAAAAACTCCGACTTAACGTTATTGGGTAGCACCAAACTTAAGTTGTTAAAGCACCCCTGTCAGCTTGCATATATTCACGACCCTTGTATTGTCCACACTTCAAGCATGCATAATGTGCTCTCTTCTGCGCGCCGCAAATTGGGCACAATGACAACTGAGCTGCAGTTGCTTTCCACTGCGCCCGACGCGTCCGAGTGTTCGACCGCGAAACTCTCCTCTTTGGTAACATGTCTTCTCCTTATTACTACCATTTACTAAAACTAGTCCTGCACTTGTGCGCATGAGAGGACTTGAACCTCCACGCCTCGCGGCACCAGAACCTAAATCTGGCGTGTATACCAATTTCACCACATGCGCACTCACACCGCGCAGTGTACCACAAGTTACGCAACTTGTCAAGTGTCGCATGTTCTTGCGCGTGAACGAACCTGAACGCGTAGTTATCAACGCATCTTGAACGCCTCAAAACTACTGATGAATACCTGAAAGTTACGCCCGTGTTATAATGTGCATGTGCTTGAAGACGCGGACATCTATTTTGTTGAAAGCGTAGATTCGACCAACAGCGAGATTTCCAGATGGGTTCTTGATGAGAAGTTGGAGTTAAAGAATTACACGTCGCTGATTGCGCGCGAACAACTAGCGGGGCGCGGGTGCAACGAGCATGCGTGGTTTTCAAAACCGGACAAGTCTTTCATGATGTCAACGTACCTTCATGTTCCTGACACGCAGTTCTGGCGCACCAATCTTGGAGAATTGATGCTAATTTCTGCTAGTGCATGTCTGAGCGCGCTTAAAACTCTAGTTCCTGAGGAACAGTTCGACAATTTGGGTTTCCACATAAAAAAACCCAACGACATTTATATTCAGGACAAGAAAGTGGCTGGTATTTTGGGAGAACTGATAACAACGGACGACTCCACCAGGACAAGTATTTTGGAGTGCGTGGTTGGAATTGGACTGAATGTCGCACTAACTCAAGATGAACTACCGTTCAAGAATGCGACGAGCCTGTTAATTGAAGGCGTTGAAATTGACAACTTCAGCGGAAAATTTCCCCAGTTGTATATAAAAGAACTGATGAAGCACTTCGACGAAAGTTGATCTATCAGCTGATTTGAAGCAACAGTGAGTGATCGAAACCACACTTGTCAACGCAACCATCCGGTGTGTTAAGTTGTAGCGTGTTTGTCCTTGAGCTTGTGCTTATTACATCGCCTGAGGTCCCAGTTGTTGTTTTCTACTTACCGAGTTTCGGTGCTTCTTTTGTGTGTGCGATGGCGAGGTGCGGGGTGCGGTGGCTGTTGCAGCACTGGGTAGAGCGCTTCTCCCCATCTGTATTAATTAGCTTCAAGAATGTTGTGATTGTTAGCACCACTCGTTAATTCTTCCAGCTGTATTGCTTTTGTTCGTGTTGTTGAAAATTGCTTCAATTTAGTTCCAAAAACACCATCGGTAACAATTTTAGGATGAACGAAGCCATCAGCGCCAACAACGGTAGAGCAATCGTACTCCTCTAGTCAACAGTGAGTGCTTGACCATTCTCGTTTTCTGCACCATATTTTGCAAGATATCTTCCTTCATGTGATCCGTTAATGAATTTCTCAACATCATCTTTAGTTTTCAGGTTTTCTCCACCTTTAACATTTATGTACAACTTCTCAAGAATTATAGAAGCATGTGGATCACTATTCTTAAAATATGTCCCATAAGTTCCGTGATTTTCGAGATTGCTTGGTTGACCAAAAAAATCATGAAGGTAACCTTTTAAGTCGCCTTTGAAACTCTGGATAATTTCCGCCCGTTTTGCTTGCTCGGTCAGAATAGTTGACGCATTCGTACTTGAAAAACCAAAGCTTACGAATACGACTGCGAATGCAAAACTCATTGCAAATGCAAATCGTCTGCTTAGTTTATTCAGTCATGTCAGCCTCCTTCTGCTGAGTCTACCCCATAATTTTACCAGGCTAAACGCAAAGCGCAAGTAACCTGTTCTCCATTATAACATACTCTTGAAGACTTGTCAAATTAAGCACAAAATTGTTTAAGTTACTTTAAGAATGCGGCATATTCTTTAAGTTTGAGCATCAGATTTTGTCAAGTTCACGCAGATCTCTGAACTTGCAGTACCAAACTCCAGTGACAACCAGCGTACAAATGCCACCGAAGACCGTCGCAGGAACTGCACCAACTGCGACCCCAGGAAGCGCCCCAAAACCAGATGCAACTATTCCACTTTCGAACTCACCCAGTTGATTTGAGGCGCCGATGAATATCATGTTGACCGCGCTTACTCGCCCCCGCACCTCATCAGGGGTTTTCAGCTGCACAAAAGTTGACCGGATCACAACGGACACAATATCTGCGGCTCCAGATATGGTTAGCAGTACGATCGAAACCAGGATGTTACGACTCAGCGCGAAGAAAATAATTGCAACTGCGAACACAACAACTGCAAGGAACATCTTCTTGCCAATGTGCCTCTTGAGCGGAAACTTTGCTAGAATTGCACTTGTCAACAACGCTCCGACGGCTGGTGCCGCACGTAGAAAACCAAATGCAATTGAATCAGCATTCAGCACATCCTTTGCAAAAACTGGTAGAAGAGCGGTTACGCCCCCAAACAGCACCGCAAACATGTCCAGAGTTAGTGCGCCCAAGATGTCCGGACTTGACCTGATGTACCTGAAACCTGCGAGTGGACTTTCTGGGCGGTTGCTGATAGCCTCAGCAGTAGTTTTGCGAACCTCTAGGCTCAAAACCAGGAAGATTGTTGCCCCTGAAGAGATTGAAATCAACAAGTAAACGATTTCTGGACCGAATACGTACAACAACCCGCCAACTGCTGGTCCAGCTATCGTGACAAATTGTAACACGGAAGTGACAAATGCAGTTGCTTTTGCGAATCTTGAAGGTTCAACAAGTGTTGGTAGAATTGAAACTGTCGAAGGAGCCTGAATGCTATATGCAGAACCGTAACAAAACACGAAGAATAGGCAAACAATTGGCGTAATACAGGCAAGTTTAGTCGTGACCGCCAGTAGTAAACAAGTAATTAGAATGACAAATTGTGTGCAGGCGATGATTTTTTGACGACCACGAGTATCTGCCAGCGTTCCAGCCAGAAATATGAACAGCAACCGCGGAATAAACTGCACAAAACCCGCTAAACCAAGCCAAAGTGCCGAGTACGTAAGTTCATAAAGTTCGTAACCAACAACCGTTGTAAGCATCTGCGCGTTAAAGGTAATTAGCGTGCGAGAAATGATGAAGCGAACAAGTGTTTTGTTAAAAATGCTGCACCCCAAGCGCCTCAAGTGTCCAAGCCAACTCAAATGCCGTCTCTTTCCAGATATTATAACGCCCGCTGACTCCTGCGTGCCCAGATTGCATCTCGCACTTAAGAAGTGGATTATATCCTAGTTCACGTAGTTTTGCTACCCATTTCGCAGGTTCAACAAAAAGTACGCGCGTATCGTTTAGCGAAGTCTGGACCAAAATCTGCGGCGGTTTAACATTTGAGGATCGCAAATCAACGATGTTGTTATATGGCGTGTAACTCTTGATGTAGTTGTACACATCGCGGTTAGAAAGTGGATCTCCCCACTCTTCTTGTTCAGGAATTGTCAGCGGTAGTGACGCATCTAGCATAGTTGTTAAAATGTCTACGAACGGGACATCAGCAACCACACCAGCCAAGTCAATTGCGTCATCTTTCTGGTCAACTTGCTCCTGCATAAACATGTTCATTGCTGCACCAACCAGTAATCCACCTGCACTTCCTCCGCTGATAACTAGCCGTTTAGGGTTCAGGATCTGTTTTTCCACCAGAAACTTTGAGCAGCTGACAAAATCCAGAAATGTGTTTTTCTTCTGCTGTTTATTTCCAGCCAAATACCATGCGCGCCCAAGATCTCCACCGCCACGCACATGAGAAACCGCATAAACAACTCCTCGATCAAGCATGAACAACCTCGGAATACTGAACTGCGGCACTTGCGAGACTCCATATGCACCGTATCCATTCTGCAACACCGCTCGATTCTGCGGAAGTTCATCATCTACACCTGATTTGCGCCAGATTAGCGAAATCGGAATTCGTTTTCCATCATGTGAGGTCGCCCACAACCTCTTTTCTGCGTAGTTTTCTGCACAATA
>AXYY01000132.1 GCA_000485475.1 Candidatus Ancillula trichonymphae ImTpAt | reverse complement strand
GCGCCAGAGACAAAATCCGCAAGCACACCACAAACCAAACTGAAGAAAACCCGAACTATAAAGCACTCCGTTAATAAAATGTCCTCGGTTGAGAGTGACATAATGGTAACTCACATGTGCGACCCTTGTGATGTGTAGGATTACTTACACAATAAATATCACCTCAACCTCAGACATCGCATTCCGCCGATGACAGTGGAATAGTCTTTCATTATGGAGATGTAAGTCAATAACTAACCTACGGAGCCCATTTTACAGCACCAATGTTAAACTGGTGTGCGAAACTAGTTAAACTATTCTCTATCTTGACTAAGATAAACTACACGTCCTATAAATACGACCTAACTTAGGCATTAAGTAACGAATAAGTTTATCAGTATATCTAAAGGTATATTTACCTCTTTAAAATGTGCGGCACCACCTTCTCAAGAATATCTAGCATTGTGACGGCATTTGCTGTATCAAACCGTTTTGGTTCAAAACACTCTACGCCATACTTTTTCGAAAGTTCCTCTACTGAACGCTTGCCGCAGATTCTGGATCCGCAGTTAGTGCGCGCAAATCGATTACTTCAGCATCCTGATTCTGAATACATGGTACAGTTTGTGCGGATGTTGTTCAGAATTCAGGAACCCCAAAACAACAGAAGCATCAAACAACACCAGTTTAATGCTTCTGGCTGTTTGTTTGCAGACGTCGTAGTCGTTAAAGTTCCAAGTAAATACTGCTCAACAGCTGCACTAGACTCTAAATCCCAAGTTTTGTACTCGTCCTCAATTTCGCATTTGTACTTCATTCTGTTAACCACGCAGATTTTCGTAATCCGATCATCAACAATATCTGGTCCTGTTGTTTTAATGTCCAGACTTATATATCTGACTTTGCATATATTCTTCCTCATTATTCTCATTGGTAGTGTGACCTTTCCAACTAGTAAACGGCTATCTATTTCTTATGTGTGACTTTATACTATCCACCCCCTATGACATTTTTGAAAATATGTGTGAAATGCGCGTGAAATGTCAGCACTCAACTGTAGTTTTGCCAAGCCAGCTCGTGAAGTCTCTTTATACGCATCGTTCATGTCAATTCCGGTTTGTCGCATCGTCTCGATCGCCACATCCAGGCTGACTTTATGACTACCGTCCCCAGCTAGTGCGAGTGATTCAGCAGTTACCGCAGTGTTTGCAGCAATCGCATTTCACTCGATGCACGGGGTGAGGACAAGCCCACCGACAGGGTCTCCGTCACAAGTGAGCCCGAATGGCATTCAAGTGCAATTTCAGCGGCGTTTTCAACCTGTTCTGGTGAGACCACCCTCCACGCGCATAAAACCGGATGCTGCCATAGCGCATGACAGATCCGATTTCTGTTTGACAACCGCATTCAGCACCTGAAATCGAACTGTTGTGCTTAATTATAGAGCCAATTGCAGCCGCTGTCAACAAGAACTCATATCTGCTTGTCTTTCTCATCCGCACACCTCTGAGCAGAGTTCTCTTCTGGAGTAGATAACGGATTACAGCAGGAATAATGCCCGCTGAACCGCAGTAGGAGCAGTTACAATGCGTCCACCTTCAACATTCTGCTCGTTGACTGCCAGCGCATAACATGACAACACCTCAATTCGCGCACTACTACTAGTCTTTTTGAGTTCCTACACCGCGTTGCATGCATCTTCGGTGCGCGCCTAGGAATGCCCAAACCATCAGGCAATGTTGGACTTTTAGAATTCGCATTCAACCCAGATTCAATGCACTGGTTCATGGTTTGCCAAGTGTAGTTAAGTAGTTGATTTAATGCACCATCGCTGAAATCATCACCAGAATGCGCTCTCTACCTGCGTGCGAACAACCTCAGATATTCGCAAGTTGTTCTTTTTGCAAAATTCCACCAGTTCGTGCGCGTTTCTGGAGTCCGAAATATCTTGAATATAAGCTTTTGTACTACTAACCTCACCGAATACAGGGAGTTTTTCTTGAGTTCGACTGTCCCCAGTTGCAGAACATTTCCACCGCCTGGACTTAAAAATGTGCGCTCAAACTGCCACCGCCAGCAAACTCGGCGCGCAGAATCATACAGTTCGTATGGGGCTGCTGGGGGGGGTTCACAATGTGCGCGGCTCAAGCAGCATGTCCTGCATTGAAAATGTGATGTTGTGCCGCCCATTCAATGGAAGTTAAACACCTGCATTATCACTAGCTTCGACATTCTCTCAGACTACGCACGCACTGGTGGACTTTCGTACTCCTTCACTTTCAGGCCCTGTAATCCTGCAACCACAGCATTCGGAGTGTGGTGACCAATGCCGGTTGCTGCTAGTGAACCCTGTAATCGACACTGGATTGGAAACTACACCCTCGAGCAAGTTGTTTGCGTCTAACTCCTGCACAAATGCAAGTGCTGCACGCATCGGACCAACGGTATGCGAGGAGGAAGGCCCGACTCCAATTCTGAAAATGTCATTAAATGTTGTGTATATTGAAGTCATAATTTCATTATATCGTGACTAAAATGTTACAAAAACGTTAAGGAAACAAGTCATAAAAATTGCGTATTTCTTCAAGAAGTTTTAGGATTGCGGAAAATTGCACCAAATAGTAGTGTAAATATGCTATAATTTAAGTGTGAAAGGTACACAACACATATGGAATTTAATGTAGTTGAAATTGAGACTACTGAACGGTTGTTGTGCGCGGAATTCATGAACGATGCTTCGCACATGCAGAATGCTGTTGTGAAGTGTGGAGTGGAGCAAGTGTCCGAAAACTTCGAGCGCAAGAAAGAGCTGATGACCTCGAGGAGCGCCCTGAGCGTGCGACTTGATGACTGGGACATCACGAATCAAAAGAGGAGTGGACGGTGCTGGTTGTTCAGTTCGCTGAATCTGATTCGGTTCAATATGCGCTCAAATTTGGGGCTCAGCGAAAAGAGCAAGAAGAATAACGGCGGAACCAGTTTTGAACTCAGCCAGAATTATGCGATGTTCTGGGATGAGTTCGAGCGCGCGAATTATTTCATCAACGATATTATAAACCTGATTACGCAGAAAGTTGTTGTAAATTCAGATTATGATCAAACTCAGCAGAATTCACAGGCACAAGTTGATAAAACTCTGGCATTTATTTTGGATACGGTCGTGGACGATGGCGGGCAGTGGAATATGGCGGTCAATTTGTATACAAAATATGGGGTTGTTCCAAAAGAGGTCATGCCAGAAACGGTTGCATCTTCTTCCACCAGTTTTATGAACTCAATACTGAAAACTAGACTTCGAAAAGCAGCAGCAGACTTAGAGAATTTGATTTACGAACCAGCCAGTTCGCAGCAACTTGAGAATGAGAGAGTTAGTATTCTGCGCGATATTTGGTCAATTTTGGCAACGAATTTGGGAACTCCACCTGAACAACAATTCAGCTACTCGTGTAAAACAGATGATGGCAAATTCAAGCGCGAAGATTGCATAACGCCGCAGAAATTCTTCAAGAAGTACTGTTCACTGCCGTTAAAAGACTACGTCTGTCTAGTCGATGATCCGCACGCAGAGCACCACAAGAAGGGGGGGCTGTCCATCGAAATCTCGCACTTGGGGAATGTTGTTGGTGGCGATGACGCCCTGTATCTGAACGCCCCCATTGAGCTGATGAAGCAGTTAACAGTTGAGTCACTAACGGGCAAGCACAAAACTGGAAAGGGGCACTCACGAGGAGCGGAACCCGTCTGGTTTGGTTGCGATTGCGCGCCCTTTATTAACCGCGCTGACGGAACTTGGGCATCAGATTTGTTTGACTTGAGCGGCACGTTCGCAGTAGATTTGAAGACCAGCAAGGAGAACCGCGTTCATTACGGAGATTCTGCAATGACGCACGCCATGCTATTTACAGGAGTTGATCTTGACAGGAACTTGAAGCCCCACCGCTTCCGCATTGAGAACTCCTGGGGGGCTGAGGGTGGCGATAAAGGTTTCTACATTATGCACAACAACTGGTTCGACGACTACATGTTTGAGGTTGTTGCAGTTCACAAAAATTTACTACCAGATGAACTGCACAGCAAACTACGAGAATACGAAGTAAATGGTAGAAAACCAGACATCATGTTGCCCGCGTGGGATTCAATGGGAGCACTAGCATAAAAACCAGTCAGTTCGCAAATCCAGCTGATGACACCCGCAACCTCATAGACCAGTTCAATGGCTTGAGCGTTGAAGACATACGCAGAAAGTTGGGCAAACACGCTCGAAGTTGCACGTCGCAATTGAGAACTGGGAGCATGACTTCAATATCGGTTCGATCATCCGCACAACGAACGCGTTCAATGTTGCGTCTGTCAGCATTATCGGCTCGAGGCGCTGGAATAAACGAGGTGCCATGATGACTGATGTTTACCTAAATGTTAACCACTTTGAAGATATCGCCGCATTCGAGCAGTTTGTGCATCAAAAAGACCTGCAAGTTGTCGCCATCGACTGTTTGCCTGGAGTTTCTACGCCGCTTGAAGTCGCCAAATTACCAGAAGAGTGCGTCATGTTGTTTGGCTCTGAGAGTAGTGGAGTTTCAAGTGAGGCGCAGAATCATCTAGCACACGCATCAACTGGAACTGGACTAATCCTGCACATCACTCAGTGCGGCTCAACTAGATCAATCAATGCTGGAGCAGCTGCGGTAGTTGCAATGTATCAGTCAAGGGAACACCAGTTTGGCAAATCAGGAGAAAGGAGTACACTTTATGAATAACGCAACTACAACCATGCGGGCGAAGAGGCTTTATCCCACTATTGCGGTGTTTTTCTGCTCACTTTTGTTGTTGTCGAACATTCTGGCTGTTAAACCCATAGAAATTGGTAGTTTTGGAACAACCATAAATCTGGGCAGTTTACAACTCTGGCCCTTGATTTTCGACGGCGGTGCAATTCTATTTCCGTTGGCTTACGTTCTGGGCGATGTGATCAGCGAGATCTACGGTTTCAAAACTGCGCGCAAAGTTATTCTAACTGGATTCTTCATGGAACTTGTCGTGGTGTTCACAATTTTCATAGTTGAACTACTGCCAAGTGCGGCTGGCTGGAACAATGATGAAGCATTCTTGACAATTCTGGGGTTTGTGCCGCGAATAGTTTTAGCAAGTTTGTGCGGCTATCTAGTCGGTGAATTGCTCAACTCGTTTGTGCTTGTCAAGATTAAAGTCAAGACTGGTAACCCTAAGTTGTGGGTGCGGCTAATCGGTTCGACGCTTGTTGGTGAGGCCGCTGATACGTTGACATTTTGCACAATTGCATACTTTGGTGTTATATCACTTCCGCAGTTTTTGAATTATACAATAGTTGGCTACATCTTCAAGTGTATTTTGGAGGTTATGGTGTTACCGATTACCTACAGAGTTGTTGCATATCTAAAAGTTGAGGATCCGAAGTGATCGGATTTCTGCGCGGAAAAGTAATATCTTCAAGTTTATTAACAACTGGACTCGACGCATTACGCGTAGTTCTTGAAGTAAACAACATCGGCTATGTTTTGTATGCACCAAATATTACTAACCACGTAGATAATTCAAGGTCGTTCCTAAATGCAAGAGTTGGAGATGAACTTGAAGTCTGGATTTCGCATGTTGTTCGTGAAGATTCTGAGACCTTGTATGCGTTTACAGATGAAAAGAACCGCGCGCTCTTCGACCAGTTGATTACAGTTTCAGGCATTGGTCCCAGAATCGCACTCTCGATGTTAGCAAATCTGGGCATTAGCGGAATACAGGCTGCGATTGAAACTGATAACGTCAAGAAATTGGCAACTACTCCAGGCCTTGGCAACAAAGGAGCTTCTAAAATAATTCTGGACCTCAAAGGAAAACTTGTGCAGTCGTTTGACCAGAATAAAACTCATACTGAAAGCGGCAACACTCAGAACTACAAAATACTTGTTGAAGCAATTATCTCACTAGGATTTAAGATACAAGTGGCAGAAACTGCGGCAAAAGAGGTCATGCAGGAACTAGGTGAAATTACGGACAAGAATCTGCCAGCTGCACTAAAGAGCGCGCTAGCAAAAATCTAGTCGCTGCATATTCAGGTGCAGAATTGTTGGACCAGATCCGGAAACTAACCACGCAGAATTGGCAGACTCACCAATTCTTGCTGAAAAGTTGCGGAAAACAGTTATCAATTCAGGAGATAGTGCGAAAACTGCTTTTTGAAGTGCGTTGAAACCGATGTGCTTTTGAGTAGACCTATCTGAGTGCTTCTTTACACCAGCTTGTAGTTCGTCCCACTTTTTGTACACTTCGCACGCTCTAAGTTCAAATTCTTGTGGAAAAATCTGCAACTGAACCTCAGGGAAATCGTTGAGTTCCTCCAAAACTTCACCGTAGTGCGTGCCGCGCGCAACAACTCTTCGCGCACCATCTGCCTGTTTTAGGGTGGACGCCATGAGCGCGAAGGGAATATCAGAGCCGCTAGTTCGTGCGACTTCTAGTAGTTGTTCATCTTGAAGTTCAATGCCCAAGACCTCAGGGAGCAATTCGCGCAGTGCAACCAGGGCAGCTGCTGCATCCGCTGAACCGCCCGCAAGACCTGCACAAACAGGAATTCGTTTGGTAATCAACACCTTAAGTGCAAAATCAGGCGTGATGTCCAGCAACTTCAACAACCTCTTAGTGACAACGACCGCCAAATTTGTCTCATCAAGTGGCACATTCTGGCACATCTTTGAATATTGTCCTGCACTTTGGCATTCAGTAGCTATACTAAAAAGTGCACCTGGAATGTACTCAATCGTTACATCATCATGCAGATCTAATGCGTAGTAGATTGTGTCAACTAGATGTTTTTTGTCGCCCAAATTATCAACTTCTCCCCCTAGTATGTTAAGATACAGATTTGCTTTAGCATATCCTTTAGCGGTCACTCGTCTACTACTTGATGTATTCAGCATACCCCGAAATCTCCAATTTCTTAGCCAATGAACTACCACCACTTTCCACAATTTGTCCATCTGCAAAGACATGCACGAAATCAGGCTCGACGTATTCCAGAATGTGCGTGTAATGAGTTATTAGTAGTGCTCCAAATTTTGCGTCCAACTTCGTGCGGTTGATCTCATCGCAGACCGTTTTCAGTGCGTCAACATCAAGTCCAGAATCCGTTTCATCAAGAATTGCGAACTTGGGCCTGAGAATTTCAAGTTGTAGAATTTCCGCGTGCTTTTTCTCCCCACCAGAAAACCCCACATTCAGCGAGCGCGACGCAAGCGACTTGTCCATCTTCAGGTGCTCCATGGCTGCATCCAACTCCTTAATCCAGGTGCAGACATTTGGAGCAAGTCCATCAATTGCTGTCTTCGCAGTTCGCAGGAAGTTCGAAAGCGTGATGCCATCAACCGCTGTGGGGGTTTGACGAGCAAGAAAAATCCCTGCGCGCGCTCGTGCGTCAACAGTTAGATCAAGAATGCTCTGAGTATTACCGTCTAGTGTAAGCAGAATATCTCCAGAAGTGATTTTGTAACCAGGTGCGCCCGCAATGGACGCTGCGAGCGTTGATTTTCCAGATCCGTTCGGCCCCATAATTGCATGAACTTCATCACGATTGATGACCAAGTTGACACCTTTTAAAATCTCCTTTTCTTCCGCGTGCACATACGCGCGCCTGTTGTCAACCACACTCACGCACAAATCTACAACTTCAAGTTTATCGTACTGCATCAATCTTCCTTTCTAGTTGTTTCAAAATCTCTTCTTGTTCAAAATCTTCAAGTTCAGCATTCTGAACAACTTCCTCAAAAAATCCACGCACGATCAACTTCTGTGCAGTTTTTGCATCAATTCCACGACTCATCAGGTAGAAAAGTTGCTCGTCATCAAAACGACCGGTTGCAGATGCATGACCTGCACGCACGATGTCACCAGTGAGAATCTCCAAGTTTGGAACAGAAACTGCACTAGTTCCTTGACTAAGCAGTAAGTTCCGGTTCGCCTCATATGTGTCCGCGGCAAAGGCGTTCTCAGCAATGTACACAGAGCCGTCCCAGTGCGTGCGAGCATTTTCACCAAGTAACGCACCCTTGTAGAGTATATTCGAAGTGCAATTTGGGGCATTGTGATTGACAACTACGCGATTTCGTATTACTTGACCCGCAGAAGCAAAATACACTCCGAAAATGTTTACACTAGCATCGGCACCAGTCAGGTCAATTCGTATGTCAACTTCACAATCTCGATCGTGCATTTGCAGGACAAACAAATCGAGGGCCTGGTTTTGCTCTAGTGTGTAGTGCTTTTTCTGGTTCTGGTTCAGTATTTTATCCAACACTGTTCTCCATCTGCAACATTATTAGGCGGTTCAGTTCAAGTGCGTACTCCATCGGCAACTCTTTGGCGATCGGCTCGATGAATCCGCGCACAATCATCGCCATGGCCTCTTGCTCATTAATTCCGCGACTCATCAGGTAGAACAACTGATCATCGTTAATCTTGGAGACGGTTGCTTCATGTCCCTGCAAAACATCTTCTTCCTCGACCACATTGTGCGGATACGTGTCAGTTCGTGAAACATTATCAACCAGTAGTGCATCACAAACAACAGTTGAACTACTACCAGAAGCACCCTTCTTCACCTTAACCAATCCGCGGTAGCTAGTGCGGCCGCCATTTCGGCTCACAGATTTCGAAACAATTGATGAATGCGTATCCGGTGCCAAGTGGATCATTTTCGCTCCAGAATCCTGCATCTGCTCGGACCCCGCCAATGCAATTGAAAGAGTTTCTGCGCACGCACACTCTCCGAGAAGTACACAAGCAGGATATTTGCATGTTACTCTTGAGCCTATGTTTGCATCAACCCACTCCATTCGTGCGCCTTCATGAACCAGCGCGCGCTGCGTAACCAGATTGAATACGTTAGTTGACCAATTCTGAATTGTTGAATAACGGACCTTCGCATTTTTCTTCACCACGATTTCCACAACCCCAGAATGCAGCGAGTTCTCGGAATAAATGGGGGCAGTACACCCCTCAATGTAGTGAACATCTGAATCTTCATCCGCAATAATCAGTGTGCGCTCAAACTGTCCCAGATTCTGCGTGTTCATCCTAAAATACGCTTGTAGTGGTATTTCAACTTTCACACCTCTTGGTATGTAGACAAAGGAACCGCCGCTCCAAACTGCAAGATTCAAAGACGCAAGTTTGTTGTCATCATCTGGAACAACACTGCCGAAGTGCTCGCGAAAAAGCTCCTCGTGGTCGCGCATTCCAGTTTCTGTGTCCACAAATACAACACCCTGTTTTGCAAGGTCCTCACGAATGGACTTGTATACAACTTCACTCTCATATTGTGCGGCAACTCCCGCAACCAGCCGCTTTTTCTCAGCATCTGGAATTCCTAACCGCTCGTATGTGCTGCGGATGTTTTCTGGCAGGTCCTCCCAGCTTGAAGTGGAATCCGAACCAGAAATGCCATCACCAAGTGGCGCAACGTAGTACTTGAAGTTGTTGTAATCGAAATCTGCAAGCGTTTTATCCGCGAACGGTCCGAAATCCGGATCTTTGGCACTCCTGAACAATTCATAACCTCTAAGTCTGCGTTTGAGCATCCATTCTGGTTCCTTTTTTGAGGCTGAAATCCGACGAACAACAGTCTCATTTAGACCACGCTTTACACTACGACCAGCAACATCTTCGTCTTTCCAGTCATACCGATATTCATCAAGTGTTGAAATAATCTGTTCATCAGTTAATGCGGACTCCATGCTGGTCATTATACACTTTATGCCGCATACTGTCAAGTGTACATGAACGCAGAATTTATATTTTTGTAGTACTTCAAAGTGACCTGTAATATTTCAGGCGTAGTGCGTTGAGTAGAACACAAAGTGAACTCAAAATCATCATGAGCGCCGCCACCATAGGGTTCAGGAGCGGTCCGCCAAAGGTGTACAACAAAATCCAGCCGCAATTGATATTCCAAACACGTTGTATCCGAACGCCCAGAAAAAATTCTGCTTGATGTTGCGGATTGTGCGGCAGCTGAGTTCAATTGCACGCACAACAGCTCCAAGATCATCTTGCACAAGCACAACGTCAGCTGACTGCGTTGCTACATCAGTTCCAGTCCGGACAGCGATTCCAACATCCGCAGTAGCTAGTGCAGGTGCATCATTGATTGATTCCATCACCAACGAACACCACCACATGAGTTTTTTACCATCTACTCGCTGCAACTTCTTGACAATTTCAGCCTTTTGATTAGGAAGAACTTCTGCAAAAAACTCATCAATTCCAACTTCTGCAGCAACCAATTCTGCGGCCGCAGTTTTGTCGCCCGTATAATCCATCACAGTTCGCAAACCTAGCCTGAGTTTTGCCACAGCCTCCTTTGCACTTGGTCATATCCGGTCAACACTTGTGCGTGCATTTGGCTTGCACATTCTTGAGCGAAGTCTGCGCCGAAGAACTGCGCGGTGCAACCACACCTTCAGTAATTGTACCAGTTTTGTCGAACGCAACAACTGTAGTTTTGTGCAAAGTCTCCAGTGAGTCACCGCCCTTGAACAAAATGCTCATGATCGCGCCCTTACCAGTTGCTGCCATGATCGCGCGAGCGGAGTTACAAGTCTGAGCGCGCACAAGGACATGCGACAACCAAAACAGACATGAAAATTGTGAGCGCAAACGTCGCCGAAGTTGAAAAATACTACGCTGTGAACGCGGCAACCACAATCGTAATCACAACTGGCACAAACACTCCAGCAACTTTATCCGCCAGTTTCGCAATCGGTAGAACAGAATTTTGCGCATCTTCTTCAACAAGTTTGATGATATTTGCGAGCGCAGTATCCGCACCAACGTTTACCGTTTTGAACTAAAAAGTACCGCACCTGTTATAGTTCCCGCATAAACGCTTTTCCGCACTGCTGTGGACTCGCCAGTTA
>AXYY01000131.1 GCA_000485475.1 Candidatus Ancillula trichonymphae ImTpAt | reverse complement strand
AAGGGCAACTGAAGAAGAAGCTGATAACGACCATTATTGGTTTTACGTTTATTTTACCAACACTATTCCGGACAATGAGTTTCTTACAAAGATTGTTGATGGTTGGTCAACCATACCAACTTCCGGGTACTTTCGAAAAACCGAAAAGGGCTTTGAATTAAAAGCAAAATATCTCAAGGACAAAAAAGATGCAATCCTGAATACGTGGATTGATTATGATTTTACCGGAGGATATCGCCATGGCCTTTTTAGGTATCTTCCCAAGGCTTTAAAAAAACTCTATAATTGGGAATATCAACTGGAATCTGACCCCTATGATTGGATTGATTATTGGTGGAACAATATAACATTTTTTGAGAATAACGGATATTATCGTTATTACGAAGAATGGTCCCTTGTAAGATAAAAATAAATGCAATTTGTTAAAAATCCAAAGCCCCTTCCATTGCCATGCCGTGAACTCCGCTCGGGGGCGTTACGGGTTCCTGATTGCCCCCGTTGAGGGGGCGGTAGCGTAGGACCGGCGTAGGACCGGCCTGGAGCGAGGGGGCGGGCTTGCGGCGTAAGTCCGCGACTTCCCCTCCCCCCACACTTCACACTTCCTTCGTGATTTCTGTTGCCCTTACGTCAAGAGTAATCCTGCCGATTTCTTCGGAAAAAGCGGGAAGCCCGATGAAAATAAAAACCAGCAAAATGCCCCATCGAATATGACGGGACATTTTGTTATTAGAAAATGAAATATTTTTTTTCAAATATCGGAGTTTATCCACAGTCGACCTCCTTGTATGCTCCGGTTCAACCGGTGGTTCATAGCGCTATTCTAATACGATCTTCATTTTTCCTGATCTGTTCGCGAAAATTTCCCATACTATCACTCTGCTGTGGTATTACGAGGCCTAATATTGTTACTATTCCTCGGTTTTGCCCTGGATCATATACTTTGTTTTTGCCCTGGATCATATATTTTTTGATAAAGGGATTTTTACCTGCCGGAGTTTCACTGTACGGAAACAAAAGAAAACCATGCTTTGAATCGAAGCGATGCATATAGGCTATTATCTGGAAATAATCCTCGTTTCCGTTTTTCTCGGTTCTTTTTTTCTCGTTTTCGGTCTCAAGATGTTTGTATTTGGCATCGGCGACAATGGTTCCGTCTTTGCTGATAAAATCAGGGTAAATTTCCTGTGCCGGCGCCCGCCTCTCTTCATCATAAAACAAGTATTCCCTGCCTTCTTTGGTTTTATTGCGGGGATGATTAAAATCTGCTTTTAATATGGTATTCAAATATTCTTCCCACAGCCACGCTCCGTCAAACAGAAGGCCGTGAATCTTGTTTTTGTCCGCGCCAAAGGACAGTTTTTTTCGCCCCAGGATTTGAAGGCACAGACGCTGTAAGGGCAGGTATTCGGTAAAATAGGGATGGCGGACAGGCTTTCTGTTTTTTTCGATGACCTTGC
Source organism: Candidatus Ancillula trichonymphae ImTpAt (assembly GCA_000485475.1). Lineage (GTDB taxonomy): Bacteria > Actinomycetota > Actinomycetes > Actinomycetales > Bifidobacteriaceae > Ancillula > Ancillula trichonymphae. The sequence goes on along the minus strand of AXYY01000131.1, from coordinate 1,201 downwards.
GCAGGTCGTTTCTGTTGTATGAAGGGGTATGGTCAATTATTTTTTGCACATCCGAGCGCATATCGGGATCGGAGCTTAAAACGGGGCTGAACATTGACGAAACCCTGAGGCGTTCTATGGTATGCCGGAGAAGCTCAGTCATGCTGTTGTCATAGCTGTATTCACGGGTGGTGTACGCAATTTTTCCCGCAAAGGGGATATTGAACCGTATATGGCGGGTAACATCAACCGTGCCGCGAAGATTAGCGTCGTTGTATTCGTTCCGCCGGTACTGCTTGAATATTCCCTGGGCCATCGCCTTCCTGAAATATGTGGGGAACAGGTAGGGCAAAAAATCCTGGATAGACGTAGGGTCGCTGCCCGTGTCCAGGTTGACAATATTCAAAGACAAAACCCTGCCCAGCATATGGTGCAGGAAAAAATCATGCCTGTCGTCCTTCGCAAAACGGGAAGTTATGGTAAGCTGAAGATCATTTCTGCCAATAAAGCCCATGATGTTATAGGTTCTCAGTTTGTCGCCGTTCAGGGAGAAAATCTGATTTTTTTCTACATCGTCGTGATACTGCCCTAATTTTGGCGGGAATACCAGCAGATCGGGGTTGTCTTTCTGTAAACTGGCAAGGCTTTTATTGGCGATTGCCTGCAAGTCCTCAGAGTTTTTGCCACCGATTTCGGATAAGGACTTGCCGCCGTTGTTGTCCGTGGTAATCATTGTTCCTGGCCACCGTTGTCATTTGATTCAGAAGCCTTCAGAAAATCGTCTATGGTTTCGGATTTTTCCAGTTTGTCCCAATAGCTTCCCGCGTCCAAACCGCGCAGATATTCACGCAGCAAGGGTTTGAGCCGTAATTTCCACAAGGCGGATTCGCTCTGCATATTCAGAAAGTACTGGCCGCCGATATGATACGACGAATTCAGCCCCGGAATTTTCTGAATAACATCATTAAGCTTTTTCATTGGGTGTTTTTCATAAGCAGCCTCGTCGCCAATCCCCATGTTAATAAAACTTTCTTTCGCTGTCACTTCCTCCCACACAAAGCGCCGCCGCATGGCAAAGTCAAAACTTTCAACGCTGCGGTCTATGTCGTTCATGGTGCCGATGATGTAGACATTTTCGGGAATATAAAATCCCGGCTTAAAAACATCGTCATCGGCTATCTGGTTGGTATACTGGGTCTGAACCCTGCCCTTTTCCCCCCGG